>CAMNMO010000084.1 GCA_946544695.1 uncultured Ruminococcus sp.
CTGTCTCGGTATCACGCATCTCACCGATCATTATGATATCAGGGTCCTGACGAAGTATCGAACGCAGAGCAGCCGCAAAGGTCATGCCCGCCTTCTCATTTATCTGACACTGATTTATATTAGCTATCTTCTTCTCGACAGGGTCTTCGACCGTGATAACGTTCAGGTTAGGCTTAGCGATCTCACCGAGCGCTGCGTACAGTGTGGTAGACTTACCTGAACCGGTAGGTCCTGTGACCAGAACGACGCCCTGGGGCACCTTCAGGCAGGAAACGAATCTCTTATAGTTATAGTCGGTCATACCGAGGTCCTGTATCTTTCTTACCGAGCTGTCGCCCGCAAGGATACGGAGAACGACCTTCTCACCGTAGACCATAGGCAGGTTGGATACACGGAGGTCAACTACGGTGCCGTCGATGGTCTGTGACATACGGCCGTCCTGAGGAATACGCTTCTCGGCTATGTTCATGCCCGAGAGTATCTTGAATCTTGTTACAAGTGATACATGCAGACGAGAGTCAAGGTCTGCCATAAGGGGGATAAGGTCACTGTTTACACGGACTCTTATCTTGGTGTGATCCTTGAAAGGCTCGATATGTATATCGGTAGCGCCCTGACGGTAAGCCTGTTCAACGATAGCAGTCGCCAGCTTAACGATAGGTGCATTGTCAACTCTGTCGGAAGAAAGATCGATCTCGTCGAGGTTTACAGACTCTTCTTCCTTCTCCTGCTTAGCTTCCTCAGCCACCTTAGCAGCAGCGCCCTCGGAGTACATCTTACCGATAGCCCTGTTGATGGCGCCCTTAGTAGCCAGCTGTGCGGTTATATTACAGCCTGTGATAACACGCAGGTCCTCGAAAACGTAGAAGTTCATGGGGTCGTTGGTAGCGACCATCATACGTCTGCCTATCTTCTTGACAGGGATAACGTTATACTTTCTGGCTGTCTGCTCGGGTATGAGCTTAACAACATCTGCAAGAAGCGGAGCTGAGTCGAGATCGACGTACTCGATGTTCATTCTCTCAGCAAGTGTCTTGGCAAAGTCCACATCGCTGACGAGCTTCATCTCAACAACGATATCACCGAACTTTTTAGTGTTGCCTTCGGCCTTCTGTTTTTCGAGGACTGCCTTAAGGTCTTCCTCAGTCAGCAGACCTTTTTCAACCAGATATTGTCCTATTGGTCCGTTTCTCATAAAAACTCTCCTATCTTCCGCAAACTGTGCCTGAAACTGACTGCGCACTGCGGATAAAATAATATTTTGAATAAATTCTTAAATTATTAATACCTCTTGTAATTCGTGACGATCTGTGTTAAAATATAGATATGAAATGCGAAACGCATATCAATTTCCGAAGAAAGGAGGATACAGCGATGAATACAGAATTTCTGTTTACGACCGCCATATACATCTTCGTGTTCATATTCGGCGTGTGCATAGGCAGCTTTTTAAATGTATGCATCTATCGTCTGCCGCTGGGTGAGAGTCTTATAAAAAGCAACTCACATTGTATGACCTGCGGCACTCCCATCAGGAAGCGTGATCTAATACCCGTGATAAGCTGGTGTCTGCTAAGAGGCAAGTGTCATGCCTGCGGTGCAAAGATATCACCGAGATACACGGTAGTTGAGCTTCTCAACGGTATCTGCTATCTGATCATTTTCCTGCATTTTGATGTGATAGTCCACCCGCTTTATGCAGCACTGGTATCACTGATGACCTCAGCACTGATAGTCGTATTTTTCATGGACTGGGACACTCAGCTGATAAACACCTGGGTGGTCATTTTCATCGGTGCACTGGCGATACCGAAGTACATTTTCTGCCGCAATGACCTTGAAAAAGGATTCACACTGCCTTCGATGATACTCGGTGCATTCGTGATAAGCATACCGCTGCTGCTGATAGCCCTTATAAGCCATGAAAAAGCTATGGGCATGGGTGATGTTTACCTGATGGCTGCGGGAGGACTTTTCCTGGGTGCCCCCAACATACTCATCGCCATGCTTATAGCGCTGATAGTCGGCTCGGTCTGCGGACTGATAATCAAACATGCCAACGGCAACTCGGTCTTCGCCTTCGGCCCATACCTTTCGATAGGCATTGCAGTGTCTGCACTGTACGGCGATAAGCTGGCTGACTGGTATGTACACTTCACAGGTCTTGACAAGACACTGGAGGACACAGCCGCAATGATAGCCACGATATTCTGTTAATCAAAAATACCCGCTGAGAGATCAGCGGTATTTTTTTGCCCTGTTTTCGGGGCTTGTTAGAGTTTTGCTCAAAAGGTCTCCGCAGATGGCTGCGGAGATCTTTTCAGCAAGCGGCTGCTGAGAGCCGCTTGTGAATTATTCGGTATTATGGTGTTAAATCAGTAACTGTTACAGTTGTAGGATCTAAATCATATCCAAGTGAAGTATCCCAACCGGGCCAGTGATTTTTGAGAACTATATCAAATTCAACACTCTGACCGGGGTCAAGGAAAATACAGTTTCCGGGATTAGGGAAATTATCGTTTGTTTTGATTTTAATGTTTGGTCCGCTACAACTACTGAAATTTACGATTCTCCAGTCAGTTCCGCTAACCTGTGAACAATCCTGAGGAAGTGTGAACTCAAATTCAAACTGTTTTACAATATCAGATGTAGCATTAGTTACCTTGAAATGATACTTCAAATCAGTAGGTTTAACACCGTTTGATCCATCGAAACCGTTAAAATCAGCCTTTTCAAGTATGAGTCCGCTGGGCGGATCTTCAAGAACTGCTCTGAAGATATAGTTTTCATCAGTAACAAGTCCAATTGAACTGGAAGCTTCTCCAAGATTACCCGAGGTATCAGTAACTGTCCACTTAACGATCTTTCCGGGAGGAACCAGAGTAGTGTCATTTACATAAGAAGCAACTCTGTCTGCGAAGATACTGCTGTCAATAACATCCTGTGCAGTCTTGGTAGCATCAAACACGAACCACACACCGCCGTCGATTGCTGCAGCATCTGCCCTGTGAGGGTCGATGGTGCATCGAGGTCCGTAAGCTGCATAGAAGTTCTCAGAAGAAGTGTAATCAACGGTATCATCAAACTCAGTACCCACAACACCTGTACCGTCAGGATTCAGTGCGCTGTACCAGCCCTGGAAATCCAGGAAGCCCGAACCAATTGCAGTCGTAGGTGCTGTTACCTTGTGGTCAACAGGATCAGATGCACTGTAAGTAGGTGTACTGCTCAGTAACTCGGTATAATAAGATGTATCGCCGAAACCTGAGAAGCTTGTAGGATTCAGGTCACTCTGGATAATATCATAGAAATTAACAGCACCTGTCGGTGTAACAGTAACTGTATTCTCCAGGTACTTACAATAGAAGATCATATCTTCCATTACAGCAGTTTCAGCACAATCCTCGATCTTACCGTGACCATCGCAGAATACGCAGTCGTAAGTCTTGGTGGTTACAGTACCGTCAATATTTGTAAAGGAACCTGCACGGCTCTTAGCAGCCTCAATGAACTGTGTTATCTTTTCAGCAGGTATCTTATTACCGTATTTGACATTTACAAAGTTGATCTCTGTACCGCCGTCAAGAGGAGATTTGTCATATAGCGAAACTTTGAACTGTACGTTCTCGTTTGTTACAGGTTCGTTTCTGTTATACAGAATGTAGGTGTATCTATGTGCACCTGAGATCATGTCAGTGATGCCCTGTGCAGTCGCACCTGCTGTATAGTTGGACCTGCCTATGGTGTTGATATCATAAGCAGTGCCGCCATGTGCAGGGTCATTACTGAAATACCATGCACGCATGTTTCTGATGTTAGCATCTGTCATGTTGATATTTACCAGTTCGAGATCTCTCTCCTGACTAAATATCAGCTTGGAATAATCATAAGCTGTTCCTCTGAGCTGAGGCTGACCTATCTGCATGCCGATGGTAAGGCACTTGTTTCTGCTATCATCTGTGTTCAGTCTTGCAGTAAAAGTGCAGCCGAGATCGCTGTACAGATCTTCTGTACCAACTATCTGGACTTTGCTGAAATCAATACCTTCACTGTTAATGTCGGTATGAAGTATGCAGCCCCTTGCCTGCTTACGGTGTGCAACAGTACCTGTTGCATCGTAGGTAGATTCCTGAATGCCTCTGAGTGCCTCATTATCAATAATGTAAACATTAGTGAATGTTGAAGTTATCGAAGAATTCTTTGCACCTGTGCCGTCAAGTATATAACCGTCTTTCAGTGCGGGCACGCCCTGCATGTCCTCGATAACACAGAGACCTGTGGAATATCTGGTGTTTGCCTCGATCTTATCCATCAGATAGCTGCCTATGTCATTCGCATCGGAATTGTAGATAGTTCTCTGATAGAAACGGTTGATGGGCTGGATAAAGTTGAGTATAGCACCCATTACAGCGACCATGATGGCGCTGACAACAATGAGTTCTACAAGAGTAAAACCCTTAACATTACGTTTATTTCTCATAACCACGCCCCCCTTTAAGAACCAACATAGGTAGCATAGTCTACAAAGTCTGTTCCACCTGTATAGAAGATATAACCGTAACGATCATCAGAAGTATCTTCAGGGCTTATATCAAGGTAACCATCGATAGGTACTTCAAAATGTTTACCGTCTATCGGATCGTCAATATAGAAAGTTATACCATTAGGATCATTGGGTACTATCTGTGAAGCAGGACGGTCATCAGCAATACCGAACACGATATAATCCTGAGTGGCGATCATGTTGTTTACAGTCAGCGACTGACCCTTCGAGTTCTTCTCTGTATCAAAGAAGTGGAAGTCGTTGGAACACGAGATATCCCATGCTTCATCTTCTGTACTGCAGTTATACAGGGTTATCCAGTACTCATTATCTTCCAGGTCAACGTGGCTTACGGGTGACAGGAAGGACAGCTCAAATACGCCGTCCTCGCTATCTGCTACCGTTGAACGATAACCGAAAACCTTGGTATTCTTGAACTCTACCGAAGGGAAGGTGTATGTTATAACATAGCTGTTCACCGAAGTAGGGTCATTATCCATAGGTTTAACGTTGTACTCGCTCAGGTTTACGACCTGCTTGTAGTTTGAGAAATGCTCCAGATTAGTGGTCTGAACATTTGTTGCATGATTTCTCTTATGGGATTTAGCCTGCGCACGCACGCACGCAGAAGCTGCCATTGTGAAGCCTGTGGTAGCTACTGCGAAAACGCCCATCGCAACTATACACTCGACAAGAGACATACCTTTTTTATTCATTTTCATAGTATATACCTCCTATCTCATTAGCTGCTCTTATACATACGGAGCTTGAAGCTCTCGTCTCTGCGGTTCTCGCCAACACCCTTGGTGATGGAGATCATAGACATCTTGTTAGGTTTCTGGAAAACGATGTAGTTATCGTTTGCACTTGACTCGAAGTCCTGGCAGATAACCGAACCTATGATGTTGCAGTGAATATCGGTTGCGTTCTTAGCAGTAGCACCGATAGATGCGTCCCACTCAGAGTATGAAGGCTCTATGTGGATATAGTTGCCGCTGTTGTTATAGCAGTCATTCTGCCACTTAACAGTACCCTTCGGGAAGAAGAAGGCTGCCTGAGCAAAACTCTGCTGACCTATGGTTATCTTACTTCCTTCGGTACCCATGAATACGATATTACCTGTGGGCATGTCGTATACCTTGCTCTCATTTGCTCGTGTCCAGTCGCCCGATCTTCTTGCAGTGGGGTTAACGCTCCAAGAATGATCGCCAGTGTAACCTGAATGAGTATAGGTAAGGAAATCGAATACCAGCAGCTGGCAATTTTCACCACCTGGACCGCCATTGACATTACAAGCTCTGAAAGTAGAGTTGTCATAAGTCGATACAGTACCGCTGGTAGCATATTCGTTGTTGGTCTTACCAACGCCCGACTCGGTTACGAAGTAAGCAAATCTTGCGTTGCTGTCTTCACCTGAGTGGTTTTTGTTGACAACTGCGATCTTAGTCTGGGAATCCTTGAATATTCTGTCAGTTCCCAGATTATTGCGGGGACCGCCTGCTGTATCAGCCATCTTGGAGCCTGCATCAGTCATAATGATTACAATATTATTGTTACCATCATAGTTTGTAGCAGCATCGTCAAGGTCGATAATAATATCTCCCTGTATGCAAGTATCGATTATGCAGCTGCGCTTGATAACATACTTAGGTGTGATAGAAACACCGTTGTCCTCATAGGGAGCGTAGCTGTTGCTGTACAGATCGGAGAGAAGATCGATATTAGGATCGTTTCTGATCTCTTCCTTGGACTTCAGATCCATACCAAGACCTGAAACGGCATCTACGTCATAGAAAGCAGCATAAGTGTTTTCTATAGTTGAAACTTCAGCACCGTTTATTGTACCTGTATTGCACATAAGGTGCTCGGGATAATAGTAGTACTGGTCTACATTCTCCTCGGGAGGATTAGGTCTCTGAGTCCTTTCACCTGAAGTTGCCCAGTTAGCCATTTCTTTCTTTGTACCCATCACGCTGCTATCAGCAACGGTCGCACGGAAATTACTAGCCGTAAGCTGATTTATAGCGCCGGGCTTAGTATAAACATTACCATGAATATCACAGTTAGCACCGTCACCGTTTACATAAACGTTGCCTTCACAGTAGATATCGCCATAGATGTGTACCTTAGCATTGATGTAAATATCGCCGTGGAACTGTGAAGTATTACCATTGTCATAGCAGTAGATGTTACCGTATACGCTGGTCTCATTACCGCCGCCGCCTGTATTTGCGTCTGCAAATATCTTAGTCTTATAAGCACCCGCATCAGCTGCACCATTTACACATCTGTCTGCCAGACCTGCAACGCTGCTCATATTACCAAATACTACCTCACCTGCATAGATATCGACCATTCTGTCGAGTGAATCGCCGATACTACTGCCGCTCGTACCTGCCCATACAAATGCATCGCCTGCATAAATATAGTTGTAGGAAGGAGGATCATTATCAGAAGGTGTTTTACCCAGACTGGAAACGATCTTGGGGTTGTTGTCCTTACAATGGAATGTCTTGGATACAGAAAGTACGCATCCGGGAGTCATGTCCTTAGCTTCTTCCTTACCCGGAACATAGTAAGGATTCTGTCTCAGCATCAGAGTAGTACCTGTAACCAGTGAACCGAGGATATTGACCTCACCATAGAATGTTGTCTGGTTTGTTCTGAAATCGTATACAACGTTCTCGTTATGCGAATCCTTGCAGGGTGTAGATGTATTACCATATACACCGATGTTGTTGAATCCACTTGTTCCGTGACCACCTGTTGTACCTATCATTTCCAGTGCGTTAGGTACACGGGTCTCCTGTGCCATAGGCTTCAGGTCCAGATAAGCAACGACCTGCTGTGTCTGTCCAAGGTATGTGCACCTCGAAATTACCTTCAGCGAGGTAGGATTAGAAGTTGCTGCACCAAGCGGCTGCACCTGAATGGTACATCTTACGTCTGCCCATCTCGGATTGTCGGTGGAGATATCTGCACCTACACCGCCTGCACCGCTGAGCTTGTTGAACCTGACGGGAACTGCCACATTATCCTTGGCAGCTTTCTGCAGGTTTGTCACCGCTTCTTCAACTTCATCGTACGTCGCACCACCGTCTTTAGTGATGTTCGTGGTCTGTGCGATGAACGCCTTCAGCGATGATGTCGCAGCAAAGTAAGCCTGCTTTTTGCGATACTCGTCTTGAGTTCTGGTGTTAGTATGTGCTACCAGTGTGATAGCAGCTGCTACGATGACGACCATCATCATCGAAACAGTAACGACTGTTGCCAGAACTGCGCCCTTACGTTGAGCTTTGAACTTAGTTCTCATAATTACCACCTTTCGTTCAATTTTTTTGTCCCGACTTGTGAAATGATCAAAACAAAAATTTTAATCATTTTATATAGCACTATTTGGCAGGCGGGGCTTCTCCGCCTACCAAATCGCTATAAACTAAAATTATGCCAGAGTGTTAGGATCAGGCAGCTTCTCAACTACCATCATGGTCAGTTCCATGGAGCCTTCAACATCTGTATCAGAAACCACAGCCTTGCCGTCTTCGTCAAGCTTGTCTGTACCATCTTCATTCTTTTCTTTACCGAAAGTGTATGTGAGGTTCTCGACTACCATTGTCTTCTGATCGTTGGAGGTCTGCAGCTTCTCGCAGAACTTCTCAACATCTTCAAGCTTGCCTTCAAATTCAAAGTTGATCCTGTAGCAACCGATGGTTGCAGGAACGGGTATCAGCTCGCCCTTTTCGTTTTTAACGGGGTTTGTTGCTGCTGCATTGGGGTCAGCAGGAGTTGCAGCTGTTGCAGTTTCAGCAGTAATAGGATCCTGGTTCTTATACTGCTCGACCTGCTGGTCGATCTCGATGCTTACTGTTGTATGAACGTAAGCATAGGGGTTAAGTGTGTAGCTGTCATAATCAGATGTGGTCATCGACAGGTCGGTGATCTCATCTGCGTCCAGCAGCTCATTGACCATTCTGATAACGTCCTTGGTCTCCTGAGCATCGTAGAAATCCTCTGTCATCTTAGTTACTTCTTTATATGCAGTAACTATTCTCTCGGGCAGATCCTTATCGGCTTCCACCTTATCCTGCAGGTCTGAACGAGTAGCCTTTGCAGTGTCCAGAGCTGACTGTGAATTCTGAAGTCTTTCAATTGCGGGTTTGATAAACAACATTATACCTGCAACCCATACAAGTACAACGATCAGTCCTGTTAATATGATTCGGTCACGATAATTGAGCTTCATTTACTTGTCACCCTCTCCCTCAAAATAGATACCCAGGCTGCTGACGATAGTAGCATCGTCCTCTTCTTCACCGCTTACAGTTTTCTTTTTCTCGCCTGTACCATCATATCCATTGAACTTTACATAAGCTACGAAATCCAATGATTCAAGGTCTTCAACGAGTTTCCATGAATTCTCCTGTGTACCAACGTTTACTTCTGAGAGCTGGAGCAGACCGTCAGAAAGAGTGAATGCTGCAGATTCATAAGTAACTTCGTCCTTTTCAAAGACTTCTTCTATCTTATCGAACTTCTCCTGTCTCAGTATGGGCAGGGTGTCGATATCCATCTTAACTATCTCAATGAAGTTCTTATAGTTATTGATGATCTCCAGTCTGTTATGGAGAACTCTGTTTGCATCATCCTGAGCCTGCAGCTTATCGATCTCTGCCTGTACCTCAGCAGTCTTGTCGTCGATAGCGCTTGCTCTCAGTGAGATGAAACCTGTAACTGCTGCGATAAGTATTGCGGAAGCCGCAGCCAGAATACCTGCGGTGGTCAGCATCGAGCTTAAGCCCGAAGAAGCATCCTTACCGCTTGATCTGTCAACTTCGAGGAGGTTGATCCTCTCGGTCTGCTTATTTCTTCTGTAAAGAGCACCGATAGCATTTGCAAACACAGTGAACTCAAAGTTCTCGTAGCCTGTGATCTGAGAAGGAGTACCAAGTACCGAAGCCTTGATATCCAGACCTTCCAGAGCGTCAACTATCTTCATGTAATCTTCGATAACGCCATAGAGTATAACATTTGCCAGACCTGTACCGCCTCTTGCCTTATTGAACTGCTCCATTCTGAAGATGTTTTCATTCAGAGCTTCGAGCACATAGTCATCAGCGTCATACTCATC
>CAMNMO010000085.1 GCA_946544695.1 uncultured Ruminococcus sp.
TTCCTGGCTGCAGGTATCGGCAACATCCACGGCGTATATCCCGAGAACTGGGAAGGTCTGAGCTTTGAGACTCTGGACGCTATCAACAAGGAGCTGACTGCTTCTATCGGTGAGGTTCCTCTGGTACTGCACGGCGGTACAGGTATCCCTGATGACCAGATCAAGAAGGCAATTTCTCTGGGCGTAGCTAAGATCAATGTTAACACTGAGTGCCAGCTGGTATTTGCTGATGCTACAAGAGGTTACATCGAGGCAGGCAAGGACAAGCAGGGCAAGGGCTTCGACCCCAGAAAGCTGCTGGCTCCCGGTTTCGAGGCTATCAAGGCTAAGGTTAAGGAGAAGATGGAACTGTTCGGTTCTGTTGGCAAGGCTTAATTCAAAGCCATGTTTTCTACTCCAAGTTATCGGCTGGATCTGCAATATTGCTGTGAGCTGAATTACATGTTCGGCCTTGTGGTCAATGCTGCTGCGCAGTGCGGTTATTCGGTGGACAGAGTTGATAATTTCAACTACACCATATCCCTCAGCACCAGCATGTCAGCCACATCGTGGGGCGAGAACATTGTTGTCACTATGGGTATATTACCCGATGGGCGCACGGGCATAACATTTGTCAGCACCTCAAATATGGGTTCGGGCAAACGTGCGGTCAAGCAAAATCAGAAAGCCATCGAAACTCTTGTTAATATGATAAACAACTATCTGAGATAGCCTGCCGTTAACGAGCGGCAGGCTGCTCGTTTTTTACAAGACATCAACATGCGAATACAGAGGTGCTTATATGGAATTATTCAACGCACGCAGGATCACAAATATCGGCGTGATGACCGCAGTTTACGTTGTGGCGACGCTGCTTTGTTCGCCGCTGGCTTATAAGGAGATACAGTTTCGTGTATCTGAACTGCTGATGCTGTTCTGTTTTTTCAATAAGGACTACATCATCTCTATGTCAATGGGCTGCTTTATCGCAAATCTGTTCAGTCCGCTGGGCTTTGTAGATGTGGGGTTCGGCACATCAGCCACCATTGCTGCGGCACTGCTGATATATTTATGCCGCAATAAGGTCAATCTGTTCGTGGCATCTCTGTTTCCTGTTGTAAGCAATGGTCTCATCATTGCCGCTGAACTTAAATATGTTTCCAACGCACCATACTGGCTGAGTGTGGGCACTGTGGCACTGGGCGAATTTGTCTGTGTCAGCATCATCGGCGTGATAGTTGTTGGCAACCTTAGCAAGAACAAGGGGTTTATGAAACTCATAATGACAGGTACAGATATCAAGGACGATCGTTGATAAATAATAAAACTCCCGTGGCTGCTGCTGCGGGAGTTTTTAGTGTCTGTAAAAAGATAAAAAAATAATGCAGGTAAGAGGACTTGAACCTCCACGGGGTTGCCCCCACTAGCACCTGAAGCTAGCGCGTCTGCCAATTCCGCCATACCTGCATACTTTATATGTTGTAATCTCACAACATGTAATATTATATCACAGCATTTAGCAAATGTCAATAGATGACGCAAAAAATATATAAAACATTGCGTGAATTTGTTTTTGGTTGACAAAAATGCAAAATTGTGGTATTATGAATAAGTCGGTAGTTTATATAAAACATCTTTCCCCACGAAGAAGAAGCGGCTTTGTACGTCCGACAGCCCGCATAACTCAACGCAAAGAGTGACCCGCCTGCTAAGCGGCTGTACGACGGTTCAACTCCGTCAGCGGGCCTTTGCGCACCTGTTATGGGTGCGCTTTTTCTATCATCAGCCTGAAAGGGGGCAGCTTATGAGGATATGTCTGATGTGCCGCAGGCGAAATATGGAAAAGTATGGTATCTGTGATGACTGCATACAGCTAAATGAGCGCATGCGTGGTGTAACGGCTGACCTTGCGGGATACAGTGCGGTGGTCACGGGCGGAAGGATAAAGATAGGATACGCAACATGTCTCAGGCTGCTGCGGCAGGGCGCTGATGTCATTGCGGTAACAAGGTACCCGAAGATCGCACTTGAAAACTACATGAACGAATCCGACTATCCTGACTTTGCAGACAGGCTGACGGTCATCGGTTTTGACCTGCTGCGGGTAGACCGTATCAGTGAACTTATCATGCAGATAGAAAAGCTGTGCGGCGGCAGGCTGGATATCCTCATCAATAACGCTGCACAGACGGTGAAGAAATCCAACGATTATTACGCAGAACTCACTGCCCGTGAAAGCGCACTCAGGCTGGAAAACAGTGCAATTGTACCAATGATCGGACAGATAAACATGCCTGCGCTCATGCCGTCGCTGCTGCCTGCGGATTACGGCGAAAAGCCGAATGAGAACTCGTGGACACGCATGCCCGAGGAGATATCTCCGCAGGAGCTGCTGGAAGTCCAGCTTATCAACGTAACAGCGCCGTTCCTTTTGACGAACGGTCTGCGGCATTGTCTTAAAGCAGGTGGGCACCAAAACAAATTTGTCATCAATGTCAGTTCGGTGGAAGGCAGGTTCAACACCAAACAGAAGCTGGCACGACATGTCCACACCAACATGGCAAAAGCGTCGCTGAATATGATGACCCACTCCATAGCTTCCGACTATGCAAGAGACGGTATATATGTTTACTCGGCAGATCCCGGCTGGGTCTCCAACCAGTTCCCGCCCGCCTATGAGATAAGCAAGGATTTTGACCCGTACCTGACTTATGATGACGGCGCAGCACGGGTGCTTTACCCTGTGATGAAAAATCTTAATGAGTCCAAAATTAAGGATAGCGGAATGTTCTATAAAGATTATAATATCATAGATTACTGATAATATATAAAGTGGTCATTCCACCGACACACCACACTAAACAGCTTTTTGATGTGGTAACGATAGCTAACGGTATTCTTCCCCCCACGCCGTAGGCAAATGCGTGAACGCATGGAAAAGAATATATCATAATACTTATATTTTGTTACACCGGTGTATAAAATAATGAAAAAGGCAGGTGATGAAAATGTCCATACTCGATGCTTTTCGCAGAAAAAATGCAGACACTGAAACAACGAATACCCAAGTACCTAAGACGCCCGCAGCGGGTACGTCGTATACTGTGAAGCTTTATACGCCAGAGAAGGTGATAGTGCCTGAGATCGAACTAACAGAAAAGCAAGCCATACATGCAGGCTTTTCATTCAGGAAAAAATCACGCTGCAAGGTCAGTATAACAAGATACAAGGGCGTTGCCGAGGAACTGGTGATACCTGCGAAGATAGGCGGCATGACGGTAAACGAGATAAGCCATGAAGCGTTCCGTAATACGCAGATACGCCATTTGCAGATACCCGGGACTGTGGTAAAAATGGGCGGCAGTGCGTTTCGGCAGGGGCTGCTGGAAACTGTGCGCATGGGCGAAGGCATGACAACGGTCGGTGAACTGGCTTTCTGGGACTGCTATCATCTGCGGAAGGTCGAACTGCCCACCACAATGAGGCGGATAGGCAGTTTTGCTTTCGATGACTGCAAGGAACTCAAGACCATACATATCCCACGAATGTGCACAGAACTGGGCGTAAGTGCATTTATCCGCACGGGTCTGACTGATATATATGCCGAAACAGGCTATACCATAAGAAACGGAAAAGCTTTCTATCTCAGTGAGATAAACAAACGTTATGACACGATATTCGCACGGGAAGGCTGCGTGCTGCTGATAAGGGACGGCGCTGATGTCAGCTATGATGACATGTTGTGTTTCTGTGAGGGCTCGCTGTTCGGCTCTGTTTCGCCAAGACCCGCAAGCGTTGACCTGTCACGGTGCAGACGAGTAGACTTCCGTGATTCTCTGGTGTGTGACTCTTCTTATGTCAGTAAAAGAACACGCATGGTCGTGCCCGGATCCTGCACCGATCTGTATTTCCCGCCGCATCTGGAGGTCTTTGACACAGAAGGCAGACCTGTTAAGGATTATTACAATATGAACTTATCAAACGGCGGAAAAACGCTTACCCTGCAATGCAAAGGCAGGGTCATGCCAAGCCATGCCCTTGACTGCAAGGGGGCTGTCGAGCTGATAATACCATTCAAGGTGGACAATTTCAAGAATTATGCCATATCGGGTGAAAGCCTTGAAAGTGTGCATTTCCAAGCAGGGCTGTCTGTGAGGGGAAATTGTGAACTGTTCTGCCGTGCCCCGCATCTTCATGAATTCAGCTGGGTACAGACGGAGAATGGCGAGCAGCATAAGTATGAGATATTTATACCCCCGACCGAACTGATAGGCTGGAATCTGCACCGTCATCTGCTGGGCGCATTTTGCAGTTATGATGTGCCGCTGTCCCGTATCTACGGCAAAAGACGGCACAGAAGTATCTGTTGCTTTTTTGATAAGCGCAAGCTGACAGACGTTTTTAACGCAAGGGATATGGCACCATTCAGCCCCGCCTGCAAGCACCCCATCGGCAATGAGACAAGGATACTCATTTCCATAGATGCACTGCGCAGTTCGCCCGAATGCATCGGTGAGGATAGGGAAGTGTACAAAAAATTTCTCTGTACCCACAAGCGCTTCGCAAGGACAGTCTGCGGACGACTGCACGAAAAGTGGCACAGCTACGGTGAATTCCTTGAAACGGTCATATCAGACTGAATCGACGGAAAATGCTGAAAAGATAAAATAAGGCGGCAGTTTGAGATCTGCCGCCTTTTGCTATTTTTGGAAAACATTTTTGAATGCCGTTATGTTCTTGCCGTCGGGTCTGCCGTAAATTGCGAACACCACTCTGTCAAAGCATCTGCCCAGTCCGTCATCGCAAAGTGCTGTCCTGAACTGTTCAGCCACACTGACGGGGTCATTGCCGAAAGCGCCGCAGCCCCATGCACCAAGCACCAACTCACGGTAGCCTTCCTGTGCCGCTGCCCTGAGTATTATCCTTATGCGCCTGAGAATGGTGCTGTTGATCTTATCTTTGGGTGTCAGGAATGCTGCACCGTGTCTGTTTGGCGCAGGTGCAGTTATAACGCCAACTGTGAACGGTTCAGCCAGCAGCCGCAGGTCATCGCTGCGAAAAACAGCAACATCGGGAGAAAGCAGCATGTAGTCCGATTCGAGAGCGGTTATGTGCAAATTGTTGTTTGTGTACATTTCTTTGGACTTTTCTGATGCGATAGAAGCATACAGCGTGCTGCATCTGCACAGTGCTTCTTCCTGCGCATTGGCACCCAGCCTAAAACCACCGCCTGCGCTGTGGGCATTTGCAAAATTCATGACCAGCGGGTGCTGAAGCCTTGCTGCTGCGGCAAATGAGCTTTCGACCGTCACCTCTGTTATGCACTGACTGTCACCCTGATATCCTGACATATCTGCGTTAAGCAGCATTTCACCGTCCTGAGGCGAAATGACTTTTACAAGCTTCGGGTCTTTTATCGGAAGTTCGATACGCCTGCCGTCAAGTTCGTAGTAACCATCAGCAGTTATCCTTATGGTCTCATTTGCTGCCTGTATGTTGTTCATAGCGATCCTCCTGATAGCTTTTACTGCGGTGTCATACTACCACAAATCTGTTCTTGCCACCACGCTTTGCATCGTAAAGAGCTGAATCCACACGTTTCAGCAGTTCGTCCAGCGATTCACCAGGGATAGCCGCCGTAACGCCTATGCTTATGGTCCTGTGACCTGCCAGCGGGAATTCCAGCTTTGAAAAATCATCGCACATATCCTTAGCGGCAGGGATAACATAATCCATATCGTAGGGCATAAGCACCATGAATTCTTCGCCGCCCCATCGCCCTGCACTTGCCTCCATGTTGTGTGCGGGGATACCACGGCGCAGCATGTCTGCCAGACCTATTATGACATTGTCGCCCTCGTTGTGACCGTAGGTGTCATTTACCGACTTGAAATTGTCGATATCTATCATTATCAGTCCCATAGGATCGCCTGTTTTCAGCCTTTCACTGATACGTCGCTGTATCTCGGCACGGTTGAGGAGTTTTGTCATGCCGTCGGTCATTGCAGATTCTTCAAGGTCACGGAATGCCGCATTTATGTAGTTTGCCAGACGGTTTATCAGTGCCATCTTGCCTGTGAATTCGCTGTCATCGACTGTCAGTTCTTCCTGCTTGCCTTCGGGTGCATCGCCTTCACGCATGCCCACAAGCACCATAGTGACGTTGTGCTGATTGACAAAGCCGTTCGTTCTTAGAAATTCGCCCGAAGTGTAGAAACCCGACGTCGGTGCGAAGTTCTGGAAAGGCATGGATTCCTTTGATATCTCGGTGTTTCCCCAGAAACTCCTTCTGGCGGCGCAGGAGAATATCTGCACTGTCTCGGGACGGAAATTGTGTATTTTTTTACCCTCATGTCTGACGCTTTCGAGTATGGTACCGGGGTCGCCGTAAGCCAGCTGTGCGGTCACATCAGACTCAATATTTGAGGTCATTATCAGCGAACCGTCAGGCAGGCTGTCAGTGGGGGCACGCAGTATGCTTATGCCGTTGTGCTGGTACAGGAAGGGGAATTCCAGCGTGTTATTGAAAAAGTGTTCGTCGTTCTTGATGTTGAGGTACTTGCGGTAAACATCATAAGCGGGTTCGTTGTCGATCTCATAAAGTCTGCTGCCGTCACAACGGGTTATGTGAAAGACCTTACCAAGCGGCTTCCAGCCTGTTACGTAGGTGGAGGTGATGTGCATATCATCGCCGCCCAGCAGCCAGAACACTACGCTGTTCTCCATTATGCTGCCGCCCTTTGAGAACACTATGGCAGACTTGGAATTTATATCGGGGGCAAATGCACCGCCGCCGAATATCTGTATCCCGGGGTCTATCTCGCTTAGTCCGTCACAGAAGCCCGTCATCGACATGTCATGTATGGTGGTAACAAGTTCTATTGCCTTGACCCAGCTGTTCTCAGCGATAATGCTTTTTAGTTCATCAGTAACTTCTTCAGCAGTCTCCTCTGTCAGCTTGAACTGGCGTATAAGCATTTTGGCAGACGGGTACTGGAAAACCGTACATATAATGCCTATGGGCTTTTCCCAGAAATTGCCGCCTATAATGTTGCCATTTGAAGAACAGCCGAAATATTCAGCCTGCGGAAGTTCGCTGTCTATTATCCGGCAGATACTCCTGAGAAGTGAAGTATCGGTCGTTTCTGTATATATCTGAAAAACTATGTGCGACGTAACACTTGCGCTGCACCACTGTCTTATCTTGATAAGTTCAGCCCTGAAAGCTGTTGCGTCGATGTAATTGAACTGGAATTGTCTCATAAAGTCACTCCCTTGCCAAATATAGCTAAACATATAATTATTTACATAATTATAACATATTATCGTTAATATTTCAAGTGTTTTTTCGATTTTTCTGTATAAATACCTCACTTTATTTGTAAGAATTTTCCTTTCTGCGCTAATTGCATAACCCAGCCCCCGATATTTTCTTGGGATATTTGTGAAAGATAGCCTTTGCAAAATTGACATAACAGTGGTACAATTATAAATAGGGGAAGTGTTTCCCTGTTATTTTAATGCAAAGGGTGGTAATAATGTTTGAAACAGGTGACCTCATTGTTTACGGCAGCAGCGGTGTTTACCGTGTGCTTGAAGTCGGCGGGATAGATATCAAAGGCTGCGAGGGCAGGCAGTATTATACGATGGAGCCTGTTTTCGGCAGCGGCACAAGCTATGTGCCTGTTGATACGACTGTATTCATGAGAAAGGTGATGACAGGTGACGAGGCGAATGCCCTCATCGACCGCATCCCCGAGATAACCGAAGGTGATTTCGGCGGACACAGCCCCAGGGCAGTCAGGGAACATTACAGCGCTTCCATAAAAAGCCATGACACTGCTGAACTTATCGGCATGATAAAGGAGATATGGCATAAGGGCGAGCGTGCAAAGCGCAGCAACAAAAAGCTGAGCAGGATAGAGCAGCAGTATATGGAGCAGGCTGAGAACCTGGTATATGGCGAGCTTGCGGTGGCGCTGGATATCCCCAGGGAGAAAGTGCTGGATTATATCTATGACAGGCTTGGCGGTGCGCAGGCAGTCTGAAAGTGTGCAGATGATATAAGTATAAAATGCGGTCGGTGCTTGTGCTGACCGCTGTTTTATTTTTATGCTTCCGTATAATGGCATTTGAATGAAAAATTATACAAAAAGTTCTGTACAAACTGGAACAAATGTGGTATAATAAATAAAATCTCATGCGAAGGAGGTCAATACTATGTCGATAGATATTGCAAAAATGCCGAAGCTGGGCTTTGGTCTGATGAGACTGCCCGAGAAGGACGGCGAGGTGGACCATGCCCGTGTAAACGATATGGTCGATGCCTATATGAAGGCAGGTCTGAATTATTTTGATACTGCTTATGTTTATCACGGCGGAAGATCTGAGGTGGCAGCGAAGAAGTGTATCGTTGAGCGTTATCCCCGTGACAGCTTTTATATTGCTACCAAACTGCCTGCATGGAGCCTGCATTCACCTGAGGACAGGGACAGGATATTCAACGAACAGTGCGAGAGAGCGGGTGTTGACTATTTTGATTTCTACCTGCTTCACTCACTGGAGGACGGAAACAATTACGATACTTATGAGAGACTTGACTGCTTCAACTGGGGCATTCAGAAAAAGGCTGAGGGCAAGATACGCCATTTTGGTTTTTCTTTCCACGGTACGCCCGAACTGCTTGTGCAGGTACTTGATAAGCACCCCGAGATAGAGTTCGTGCAGATACAGCTGAATTACCTTGACTGGGAAAACCCTGTGATACAGTCGGGCAGCCTGTATGAGATACTTCATGAGAGGAACATACCCATCATAGTTATGGAACCTGTAAAGGGCGGAACTCTTGCAAACCTTGACCCCGATATCGAAGCAAAGTTCAAGGCTGTAAGACCTGAGGCTTCTGCGGCTTCGTGGGCACTGAGGTATGTGGCGAGTCTTGACGGCGTCATGACCATACTTTCGGGAATGTCCACCGAAGAACAGATGGCTGATAACCTGAATACCTTCGGTGATTTTGAACCGCTCAGCGATGCTGAACAGGCTGTGGTCAGGGACGTTAGGGATACCATACTGGATACCCCGCTGATAGGCTGTACCTCATGCAGATACTGCGTTGACGGCTGTCCCATGAGTATAAAGATACCTGATATTTTCAGGTGTGTGAATTCTCTCAGGCTGAATCCCGAGGACTGGCGTGCAAAGAATTACTACGGCAATGTTACAAACGGTGCGGGCAAGGCAGCAGACTGCATACAGTGCGGTCAGTGCGAGGGCGTCTGTCCCCAGCATCTCGAGATAATCACGCTGCTTCAGGAGGCGTCTGAGGCGTTTGACAAATAAGCTTACTATCTTATATTAAACGACAAAGATTTTCTGACATATCCTGCTCACAGCAGCCAAGACGACGGCAGCTGTAAGCAGTTTATGTCGAAAATCTAATGTCGTTTACTATAATATGATACGCAAACGGATATGTCCCCTGTGTCCTGATGGGCGCAGGGGGCGTATTCTTTTTGAAAGTCACGATTATTGTGTTATGTGGGCACGGAAATCAATTTTGACAAAACACAGCTGTATTTTTGTGTATTCCCCCCGC
>CAMNMO010000086.1 GCA_946544695.1 uncultured Ruminococcus sp.
AGACAGCGAAAAGATAGTGGGTGTTGCGCCATACCGCTACGAGAACGTCAGGATCAATGACATACCCGTTGTGGCAGCGGGCACCGATCCCGAGGGTGCAAAAAAAGCAAGCCCCTACTGGCGTGTGGAGGGCGGCTGGTTCTCGGGCAGCAGCGAACTGCTGATAGGTGCATCGGTGGCTGAGTCATTCAGGCTGAAAGCGGGGGACACCATAGAGGTATCCTACACCCCTGCGGGCGATGAGGACGAGGCAGCTACCGACGGCGAGGACAGCTTTGTGCTTGACAACTACATGACCTTCACGGTGATGGGCATATTGCAGACAGGCGGTTCTGAGGAGAACTACATATACATGAGCCTTGACGACCTGACCGCACTGACGGGCGAGGAAGGCACCCTTGATGTGGCAGAGCTGAGCATCTCAGCCGATCCACAGGAGCTTTCGGGCTACATCGACGACATAAACGCAGGCGTGAAGGGTGTGCATGCGAGCCTTGTAAAGAGGGTGACAGCGTCCGAGGCTGCGGTGCTGACGAAGTTGCAGGCTCTGGTGCTGCTGGTGACGATAGTGGTGCTGGCGCTGACGATGATATGCGTTGCCACCACCATGACAGCGGTGGTAGCAGAACGCCGCAAGGAGATAGGTCTGCGCAAGGCGATAGGCGCATCTGACAAGAGCATAATACAGGAATTCATGGGTGAGAGCATGCTGCTCGGTCTGCTTGGCGGACTGCTTGGTTCGGTGCTGGGCTTTGTATTTGCGCAGCAGGTGAGCATCAACGTATTCAGCAGCTCCATCTCATTCAGACCTTTGCTTTTGCCCGTAACGGTGATAGCGTCCATAGCGGTGACAGGCATTTCGAGCCTTATGCCCATCAGGAGCGCAACAGAAGTTGACCCCGCACTGGTACTCAAAGGAGAATGATCTGTTTAATTCACAATTCATAATGCATAATGCATAATTATGTTTGCGGCAGACGTACTGCGGGGCTGTTCCCTTTGCGGGGGCGGAAAGCATATCGTTATCATAAAGATGCTGCGGTGGGCAGATGGTCTGCGGTTTTTTCCCCTTTGCGGGGGACTAAATTGTTGAAATCTAAAAAACAGCTTACATTAACCGAGAAATAACGTTATGATTATCGGAAAGAAAGTTCCGATAAACAAATTGCCGTCGGGCGGGTGCACCGACCTGTTCACGGCGGGTGACAAGACAGAACAGGTTTCAGGATAGGAGTTAATTATGAGTTTATTGGAGCTTAAAAATGTTTACAAGATCTACGGCGATCTTCATGCGCTGGACAACGTCAGCCTGAAGGTCGAGAAGGGCGAATGGGTATCCATCATGGGACCTTCGGGTTCGGGCAAGAGTACGATGATGAACATTATCGGCTGTATGGACAAGCCCAGCAAGGGCGAGGTGCTGCTTGACGGTGTGGACATCTCAAAAGAGTCCAAAAAGAACCTGACCACCATCAGGAGGGACAAGATAGGTCTGATATTCCAGCAGTTCCATCTGGTAAATTACCTGACTGCCGTTGAGAATGTCATGCTGGCGCAGTATTACCACAGCATTCCCGACGAGAAGGAAGCCCTTGAAGCGCTGGAGAGGGTAGGTCTGGCGGACAGGGCAAAGCATCTGCCCAGTCAGCTTTCGGGCGGCGAGCAGCAGCGTGTATGCGTGGCAAGGGCACTCATCAACTACCCCGAGATAATCCTGGCGGACGAACCCACGGGCAACCTTGACGAAGCTAACGAAGAAGTGGTCGTTGACCTTTTCCACAAGCTGCACGACGAGGGCACGACGCTCATCGTGGTCACCCACGACCCCGAAGTTGCGGAGGTGGCACAGCGCACACTGGTGCTGAGGAGCGGAAAGCTCAGCAAGGAAGTTGTAAACGAACATTTCACAGGCAAGATACACTTTGACTGATCGGAGGGAAATGTGATGAAAAGGATAATGGTGATATCCGCAGTGCTGGCACTGACTGTATGTGCGCTGGGTGCATGCGGCAGCAAGTCCTACAAGGACGGCACATACACTGCAAAGAGTGCAGAGTATGTCAGCGATGACGGCACTGAGGACGGCAACGGCTACGGCGAGGTAAAGATAACCATTGAAGGCGGCAAAATATCCGATGTGGAATTTTTGACCTACGAGCTGGACGGCACCTTAAAGGACGAGGAATACGGCAAAGAGGACGGCGAGATAAAGAACAAGGACTTCTACACAAAGGCGCAGCGTGCAAGGAGCGCCTGCGACAACTACGCTTCACAGCTGAAAGCAAAGGGCGAGCTGTCTCAGGTGGACGCTGTGAGCGGTGCGACGGTAAACTACAACGAGTTCAGGGAGGCAGTCACTGCGGCATTGAAGCAGGCTGAGGAATAATGCGGGTGCTGCGGCATATCGCCGTGACAGCGGCAGCGCTTTTCCTGCTGCTGGGCGTGCCGTTTCTGAACACCGACTATTTTAAACGCATGCGTTCGGGTGCAGATGCGGTCACAAGTGCAAGCGTTGCGGTGGACAAGCCGTCGGGGGAGTATGTGGTGTTCATAAACCGCAGCCTTCACACCGACAGCGCAAACCTTGCGGCGTGGGAAGGCTTTTTCGGCGAGGGCAGGGACGATGAGATCTACAACGTCTTTGAGGACCTCAGCTGCACGGTGGCTGACAGCGATGCGGCGGGACTGGAGATGGCGAAAAGCTTTCAGTCGATGCTGCCCGAAAATCAGATGAAGATAAACACCGAGAATGTCATACTCATGCTTTCAAAGGCTGAACATGGCAGGTATGACATAATAGTCATGTCAAAGGAACTGGCGGACAGCTTTCAGGCTGAACGCATAGCAAAGCTGACAGATTCGGATATGCTGACTGTAAAACAGTCGGAGGAGGAACAGCCATGAGGAGAGCAAATGCATTCATAAGCATGCTGGTGATGGTGCTGTTTCTGTTCCACGGGATAATGGGCGGCTTTCAGCTGGCAGGGGTGATACCTGGCGGGTCTAAGCTCATGCAGACAATGGCATGGGTGATGACAGCGCTTATAGCGGCGCACGGGGTCATCGGCATAAAGCTGACTGCCGATACCCTCAAAGCCATTAAAAAGGCGGGTACGAGCTATTACAGGGAGAACAGGCTGTTCTGGCTGAGAAGGATAAGCGGCTTTGCCATAATGGTGTTCATGCTTTTCCATATAATGATATTTATGGGAAAAAATGACGGCACCTACCGCCTTGACCTGTTTGCGGGCGCACAGCTTGCCACGCAGATACTTCTGGTGGTGGCGACAGCACTGCACGTCATCACCAACGCAAAGCCCATGCTTCTGAGCTTCGGCACGAAGTCCTATAAGGAACTTGGGCTTGATATTGCGATGGTGCTGGCGGGAGTACTGCTTTTCACGGGCGTGTGCTTTGTGATATATTACCTGAGATGGAGACTGTTCTGACGACACACGGGGTGTGATATGGAAAAGATAAATATTATCGGTGCGGGTCTTGCGGGGCTGACTGCTGCCATAACGCTGGCAAAGGGCGGGCGGCATTGCAGGCTCATATCCTTGCAGCCGTCCGAAAGGGCACAGTCGGTGCTGGCTGAGGGCGGCATAAATGCGGCACTTGATGTTATGGGCGAGGGCGACAGCACCGAGTATCATTTTGAGGACACCATGCGTGGCGGTGTGTATCTGGCTGACGAAACAGCTGTGCGCCGCCTGACCGATGCTGCCCCCGATACGGTAAAATGGCTGGCGTCACTGGGGGTGCCCTTCAATATGGCGGACGGTCATATCGTGCAGCGCAATTTCGGCGGGCAGAAAAAGAAGCGCACCGCCTACGCAAAAAGCAGCACAGGCAAGATGCTGATGACCGCACTCATCGACGAGACGAGGAAGTACGAGGCTGCGGGGCTGGTGGAGAGGTACCCCCACCACGAGTTCGTAACTGCGGTGACAGAAGGCGGCGAATGCACAGGTGCGGTCGTAAGGGACCGTTACAGCGGCAGCACCGTACTTTTCGGCGGCAGGGTGATAATGTGCTGCGGCGGACTTGCGGGGCTTTTCCCCTCGATGACCACAGGCACCACACAAAACAGCGGCTATGCTGCGGCAAGGCTGTTTGAACAGGGTGTGCGGTTCTCGAATGCCGAGATGCTGCAATACCACCCCACCACCATCGGCATACCCGACAAGCGCTGCCTTGTGACGGAAGCTGCAAGGGGCGAGGGCGGCAGGCTGTACATCGAAAGGGGCGGCGAGAAATGGTATTTCATGGAAGAAAAGTACCCCGAGCTTAAAAACCTCATGCCCCGTGATGTGGTATCGAGGGAGATGTACTTCGTGCGGCGTGAAAAGGACTGCGGCGACACGGTATTCCTTGATATGACAGGGCTTTCGCAGGAGATATGGCAAAAGCGTCTGCCCGACCTGCGTGCCGAGATAATGCACTACCTTTCCATCGACCCCGCAAAGCAGCCTGTGCCCGTGCATGAGGGCATACACTACTTCATGGGCGGCATACATACAGATGCATTCCACCGAACCAACATAGCAGGGCTTTATGCGGCAGGGGAGTGCACCTCGCAGTATCACGGCGCAAACAGGCTGGGGGGCAACTCCATGCTTGGTGCTGTGTTCGGGGGAAAGACGGCGGCTGAGGACATTCTTGCGGCGGCAGAGATGACGGCGGCAGACGAGACTGCATACAGCGGCAGTGAGACGGTACGTGAACCGACAGATGCGGTAAAGCGGCAGCTGGGCAGTCTGCTGTATGAGGGGCTGGGGATAGTCCGCAGCGAACAGGGCATAGATAAGGCGCTGAAAAAGCTGGACGAGCTGGAGGCAAGCGAAGGCGTTTTCCCGAGAATGCTGCTTGGCAGAGCCATGCTGCTTTCGGCAAGGGAGCGCAGAGAAAGCAGGGGCGCACATTACCGTGAGGACTTCCCCGAAAAGAACGATGCCCTGCGTGCCCCCACATTTGCGGTATACAGGAACGGCAGGACAGAGATAAAGATAGGTGACTGACAATGAAAACAGCGATGCTTCTTGGGCTTATCGGTGCGCTGATGATGTTTGCGGGGGACATGACCCTCTACTACACCCCCGACGACTACGAACATGACGGCACCCTGAGACCCGTCATGAACATAATGAAAAGGCTTGACAGGACAAGGCTGTATCCGGGCGGCATGCCGGGACCCATAGCGGCGTTCGTGTATTGTCTAGGATATTACCACATACCGCTTATGATGACCTCGCATGTCACGGCAGGCAGTATGTGCAAAGGGGTGAGATGATGACATTCGAGCTTGATATACTCAGGCAGAAAAGCGCACAGGACGTTCCTTACAGGCAGAGCTTCATGTTTGAGACGGACGACGAGAATGCGGCGGTATCCACCGCACTGACGGCGCTCAATGCCCGCAGTGTACTCACCGACAAGAACGGCGAAAAAGCCCTGCCCATAAGCTGGGAGTGCAGCTGCCTGCAAAAGAAATGCGGCGCCTGCGCTATGGTCATAAACGGCGTGCCGGGACTGGCGTGTGACAGCAAGCTGAGCGGGCTTGGCAGGGTCATCACTGTTGAGCCGCTGAGGAAATTCCCCGTAATAGCCGACCTGACAGTTGACCGCAGAGCCATGTTCGATGCGCTGCGTGAGATGTCCGTGTGGGCAGAAAATGCCGTCGCCCCGAGCGAGCGCACGCAGGATATCTCCTACGAAGCTTCGGGCTGCCTGCAATGCGGCTGCTGCCTGGAGGTCTGCCCGAACTTTTACGCAGGGGGCAGCTTTGCGGGAATGGCAGGCGGCGTGCCCCTTTCAAGGCTTATCGAACAGCTTTCGGGGGAGGAGCGCAGGGCGGTCATGAAGGAGTACCGCAGGCGGGTCTATGAGGGCTGCGGCAAGTCGCTGGCATGCAGGAAGATATGCCCTGCTGGACTTGATATCGAAAAGCTTATGGTAAACTCAAACGGCGCCGCCGCATGGAAGTCGCTGTTTCGCAGGAAAAGATGAACAGGGCGGCACTTTGGATATTTGCGGCTGTCTGCATCGGGGTGACCGCCTGCGGGGTGGTCATGACGGTGAATGACGCAAAGCCCAAGTACCACTACGAGGTCAGGCAGGACCTGAGCGTGCATTTCAACAATGCCGACAAGGTGATAGAAAAACTGCGTGAATGCCTCAAACGGCGGCAGAAGGTCATACGTATAACTTATGATTCATCGGGCAGCAACCTCGATGACCTGGACAAGATAGTGAATGAACTGATGACCTTTGCCTGCGCCGAAACAGACAGCCCCGATGAGGGCGACTATCTTGGCTGTCAGCTGGGCGGTTATGACGCAAGGTTCACTGAGGAGAGAAAGGGCGGCGTACACAGCTACGTCATAGAGATAACGCCTGTATACTTCACGAACGAGGAACAGGAGCGTGAGACTGACGCCGCCGTAAAAGCGGTGCTGGAAGGTCTTGCGCTTGATGATGACGCAACGGACGAACAGAAGGTGCGTGCGGTATATGACTGGGTCTGCGATAACGTGCAGTATGACCGCATACACAAAAACAACGACAGCTACCGCCTGCGGTCGGCGGCTTACGGGGCGCTGTGCTACAAGCGGGCTACCTGTCTGGGGTATGCGGTGACTGTCTACCGTCTGCTGCGTGAACTGGGTGTGGGCTGTCGGGTGATAACAGGCGATGCGTCGGGGGAGTACCATGCATGGAACATAGTCTGCATAGACGGCAGCTGGTACAACGCCGATGCGACCTTTGACAGTCTTTCGGGCACAAGGGACTGTTACCTCAAAAGCGACGCTGACTTCGTCGGGCACACAAGGGAAGAAAGCTTCCGTACATCGGCATTTGAGAACGGCTGCCCGATGGCGGCGGAGAGTTTTTCGGCTAAAGGCAAGTGAGCGTCGGGCTGCGATACTTCGTCGGGCACACAAGGGAAGAAAGCTTCCGTACATCGGCATTTGAAAACATCTGCCCGATGTCGGCGGAGAGTTTTTCGGCTGAAAGCAAGTGAGCGTCGGGCTGCGATACTTCGTCGGGCACACAAGGGAAGAGAACTTCCGTACATCGGCATTTGAGAACAGCTGCCCGATGGCGGCGGAGAGTTTTTCGGCTGAAAGAAAGTGAGCGTCGGGCTGCGATACTTGCGCACAGCGGAGAGTTTTTCACGGAAAGGAAAGTAAAAATGAAAAGGAAAACTATTGAATGGATAATGGGCATACTGCTGCTTGCATGCAGCCTGTGCCTGAGTGTGGGCGTTAAACTGTGGTTCCATGCATGCGGACCCAAGGAGGACGGCAGCTTTATGACCTGCCACTGGGCGCAACAGGCTGTGCTGGTGATCGGCTGTGCCATGACTGTCATATCACTGCTTGCACTGATACTGCAAAACGGCGGCATGCGCAGAGGTCTGGCACTGGCAGCAGCACCCTGCGGTATCGGGGCGGCACTTATCCCCAATACCATGATAAAGCTGTGCATGATGACCGATATGCACTGCCACGCTGTCATGAAGCCTGCGGTGATAATTGCGGGCATTGCCGCTGCGGTCATCGGTGTGATATACGCAGCTGTCTGCAAAAACGACTGATCTTTCGGGGGGCATGATGAAAAGTCTCGCATTGAAAAATCTCAGGGGCAGACCCGTGCGCACTGCCGTGCTGATGGTGCTGGCGGCACTTCTCAGCTTTACCGCACTGGGCGGCACGCTGACGGTCACAAGTCTGGGCAAGGGTCTTGATTCGCTGGAAGCACGGCTTGGCGCAGATGTGATGGTGGTGCCTAAGGAAGCCACCATGAAAAAGAAATTCGAGGATATAGTTTTGCAGGGCAGCACAGGCTATTTCTATATGGACAGCAAACGTGCCGAACAGGTGATGGAATGTGAGGGCGTGGGCGAAGTCTCGCCGCAGTTCTTTCTGGCGTCAACAGGTTCGAGCTGCTGTTCGATACCCGTGCAGATAATCGGCTTTGACCCCGATACGGACTTCACGGTAAGTCCGTGGATAAAACGCACCTACGGCGGCGAACTGGAGCTTTATGACATAGTAGTTGGCAGCGACCTGAACGCCTTTGTGGGCGATAAGCTGAGTTTCTACGGCGTGGAATGCAGGGTCGCCGCAAAGCTGGAAAAAACAGGTACTTCCTACGATACAACGGTGTTCACCAACGAGGAGACCATCAGGGCGCTGATAAAGTCGTCGCTGGATAAGGGCATGAATGACTTTCAGGACATCGACCCCGAGACCTCCGTTTCATGCCTGATGATAAATGCCGCCGACGGTACATCGCCCGAAGAACTGGTAAATGACATAAATATCCATGTCCAAAAAGTCAAGGCGTTCAAGTCGGGCGACATGATAAGCGGCATTGCGGGAAGTCTCAGCGGGGTATCAAAAATGATACGCATGCTGATAGCAGCCGTATGGGTGCTTGGCATGGTGATACTGCTGCTGGCTTTCACCATGAGCGTAAACGAGCGCAAAAAGGAATTTGCAGTGCTGAGGGTCATGGGCGCATCAAGGGGTAAGCTGGCAGGTCTGGTGCTTAAAGAAGCACTGGTCTGCTGTCTGGGCGGCAGCCTTATAGGTGCTGCTGCGGGACTGCTGGTGCTGCTGCCCTTCAACGGCGTGATAGAAGAAATGCTGGGTCTGCCGTTTTTGCTGCCCGACGGGGCGAGCATAGCGGGATATGCGGCAGCTGCGGTGATACTGGCAGTGATATCGGGTGCAGCGGCAGCGGCAGTGAGCGCATGGCGGGTCAGCAGGATAGACACGGGACTGATACTCAGGGGGGATAACTGATGGAGCTGCGAGCGGAAAAAGTAACAAGGGAATTTCTGAGACCGAGCGGCAAAAGCAACCGATTCACGGCAGTAAAGCCGACTGACCTGAGTTTGCAGGCAGGCAGCCTGACGGTGCTGATGGGGCGTTCGGGCAGCGGCAAGACGACGCTGCTGAACATGCTTTCGGGGCTGCTGATACCGACGAGCGGTAAGATAACGGCAGACGGACGTGACCTGTACGCCATGACAGACAAGGAGCTTTCGAGGTTCCGCAATAAGCACATTGGGGTCATACCGCAGGGACAGACGGCGATACACAGTCTGAGCGTGCGGGAGAACATACTGCTGCCATTCGCCCTGTATGGAGAGACACCCGATGAAAAGCGAGCTGATGAGCTGATGGAGCGGCTGGGGATAACAGAGCTTGCGGGGGCGAAGCCTGCGGAGCTTTCGGGAGGGGAGCTGCGGCGGGCAGCGATAGCGAGGGCAGTGATAAGAAAGCCGGAGCTGATATTTGCAGACGAGCCGACAGGAGATCTTGACGATGAGAACACAGCGGAAGTATTCACCTTTTTGGAAGAATATGCGAGAGAAGGCGGAACGGTACTGGTAGTAACGCATGAGAATGATGCGAGGAGATATGCGGACAGGGTAATGACGATGTCAGCGGGGGGGTTGGCAATTCATAATGCATAATTCATAATGCATAATTGTTGGCAGGAACACGACGGACAG
>CAMNMO010000087.1 GCA_946544695.1 uncultured Ruminococcus sp.
TCAACACCCCTATCATGACCTCTGCGATGGACACTGTTACAGAGTCCAAGATGGCGATCGCCATTGCCCGTGAAGGCGGTATAGGTATAATCCATAAGAATATGACAATTGCTCAGCAGGCTGAGGAAGTTGACAAGGTAAAGCGTTCCGAGAACGGCGTTATCGTAAATCCTTTCTCGCTGACAGCAGACAGAACTGTTGAAGAAGCAGACAAGCTGATGGGCAAGTACAAGATCTCGGGCGTGCCGATAGTTGACGAGAACGGCAAGCTGGAGGGTATACTTACCAACAGAGACCTGAGATTCATAACAGACTTTTCCATAAAGATAGGCAAGGTCATGACCAGAGAAAATCTGGTGACCGCACCTGTTGACACCGATCTTGACGGCGCAAAGAAGATACTGATGCAGCACAAGATCGAGAAGCTGCCCCTTGTTGACGGCGACGGCTTACTCAAGGGACTCATCACCATCAAGGATATAGAGAAGGCAGTACAGTACCCCAACTCTGCAAGAGACAACAAGGGCAGACTGCTGTGCGGCGCTACTGTCGGCATGACACAGGATATCCTTGACAGGGCAGGCGCACTGATAGATGCACAGGCTGATATACTTGCACTGGATTCTGCACATGGTCATTCAAAGAACGTTATCGATTGCCTGAAGAAGCTGAAGGCCAACTTCCCCGACATGCCCGTTATCGCAGGCAACGTTGCTACCGCAGAGGCAGCAAGGGCGCTGTGCGAGGCAGGTGCTGACGCTATAAAGGTCGGCATAGGTCCGGGATCTATCTGCACCACAAGAGTTGTGGCAGGTATAGGTGTTCCCCAGATAACAGCTGTATATGATGCTGCCTGCGCTGCTGCTGAATACGGCATACCTGTCATCGCTGACGGCGGTATCAAGTATTCGGGCGACATCGTAAAGGCACTGGCTGCGGGTGCAAACCTGGTAATGCTGGGTTCACTGCTGGCAGGCTGCGAAGAGGCTCCCGGTGAGACTGAGATATATCAGGGCAGACAGTTCAAGGTATACAGAGGTATGGGTTCTATGGCTGCAATGGCTAAGGGTTCTAAGGACAGATACTTCCAGACCAACTCCAAGAAGCTTGTTCCCGAGGGCGTTGAGGGTCGTGTAGCTTACAAGGGACCCGTATCAGATACTATCTTCCAGCTGGTCGGCGGTATCAGGGCAGGCATGGGCTACTGCGGCTGCCACACTATCCCCGAACTGGGCGAGAAGGCTAAGTTCATACGCATCACAGGTGCAGGTCTGAAGGAGAGCCACCCTCACGATATCTACATCACAAAGGAAGCTCCCAACTATTCTGCAACTTCGGGACTTTGATGTATACTAAACGACATAAATAATAACATCACAAGGCAGGGGCACTTGTCCCTGCCTTGTTTTTCTGCACCCGGCAATATGACCAAGAACAGGGCGCTTATTTTTCCTTGACATATATGGAAAAATGGGGTAAAATATTATACATACCTTAACAACTTGTCAGTTGGCTGAGATGAGGTGTTTTGGCTGGAAAACAAAGTCCATATACGGGCTGATATCACGAGTGAGACTTATGACGTCGGTGTACTGTATCAGATACTCTGCGAGCGGGAGACGTAGCCCTTCAAAAGATAAAGAGCAGAGAAAGAGTGCAGGGCAGGAAACAGCGGGACACGGCGCTAAAGATAAAAAGAAATGAACAAGGAGGGAGCATACTTGCTGCCATTTATACAGACCGCTTATCTGTTTGCTCTGGGCAGCATGATAGGCTGGGTGCTGGAATTTTTTTACCGAAAATTCTTTGACCCTGTGAATGTTGAGCGAAAATGGCTCAACCCCGGATTTTTGACGGGACCTTATTTACCGCTTTACGGATTTGCGCTGCTGCTGCTTTTCTGGCTGCGGCGGATAGAAAGGTTCCTGCCGATAGAAAATGACATCGCAAGAAAGGCTGTGCTGTTTTTGATAATGGCAGCCTTCATAACGGCGCTGGAATATTTCACGGGGCTGATATTCATAGTCAAATTAAAGATAATGCTTTGGGACTACACACAGTTCCGTGGGAATATAAAGGGCATTATCTGCCCGATGTACAGCTTTTTCTGGCTGGTGCTGAGTTTCGGCTATGTTTTTGTGCTTGACCCCACCATCACCCGCACGGTGGAGGAACTGATGCAGAACCTGCAATTCACATTCTTTGTGGGACTTTACTACGGTGTGTTCTTCATCGACCTTGCAATATCCATAAACAACATGGTAAACATTGCCGAGTTTGCCCGTGAACACAACATAATCGTCAGGATAGACGAACTGAGGGCACAGATAGAGGCTTTCCGTGAAAAGACAAAGGGCGTTTCACACTTCTTCGTGCCGCTGCGTTTTTCTGACACGCTGCACAACAGCCTTGAAAGATACCGTGAGTTCCGTGAGAATTTCACGGTGGGCAATCTGCGTGAAAACCTGAAGGTGGAGAACATCAAGGAAAACATCAACAAAAACATCGACAAGATAAAGAAAAAATAGGCATAGTAAAACGGATATCGTGGCAGCACCATGATATCCGTTTTTTATGCGGTATGAAATGTCACAAAAAATGGCAGCGCCGAAAAACGCTGCCATTTATCTGTTTTATTACTCAGCCTCAGTCTCAGCCTTATAGATGGTGGTATCGTCGCCGTTTACAATGTAGATGAAGCCGTAAGCCTGTTTAGCGGTATCAAAACCTTCCATTACCTTCTCGCCTGTTACCAGATCGTAGATGACCTTGTTTGAGAAGTCATAAAGCAGGTTGTCGCCCAGATAGGTGCTTGAGCAGTCGATCTTCAGGGACATATCCTTAGTGCTTGTTACCAGGAATGTGTAATCATCGCCGTCCTTGACATAGCCGCCTACGGAGTAGCTGTATTCCATATCGGAAACGACCTTGTTGCCTTCGCTGTCAATGATATCGTACTTGCCGTCCTGCTTGCATGCGTTGTAGAAGCCTGGTACACCCGTCTCGTTGATGTACTTGTACTCAGCGGGTACGACCTCAGTGCCGTCAACATATAACATACCTGTCTTGTCAAGGTCCTCGCCGTTGAAGGTGAACATGCCGTCAGACAGATAGGATATAGTATTGTACTTAGGCTCGGCTATCACGGTACCGCTCTTGTGGATTATGCCACGCATGCCGCTCTCACTGTCGTAAGCACTGTAAAAATCAGTGGTGTTGGTTATCTCGGAAAGGGTGTAAGGAGTGGTGAACAGCAGGTTCATATCCTTATCGTAAACGTTGGTGGTGTCACCTGTGTACTCGGTCAGCAGGTCGCCCACAACAGTCATGTCGCCAAGATCGATGAGCTTGTCATCGGTGGTAACAGCGATGGAGTTGTAGTCCTCATCATAGTAGCTGATGATGTCATTGCCTATCTTGTAGTTGGGGTCGAACTTCTGTGCAGTGTTCTCAAGGAACTTTTTCTCCTGAAGGTCATACAGCTTTACTGTACCCGAATACATCACATCGTCATCACCGACATCGATGCTGAACTGTCTGCTGGTGGAGTAGTAGATAGCATCGTCTTTGGAAGTGGTGACAGCTTCGGGCAGGTATGCCTTAACAAAGCGGTCATCGATAGCATCAAAGGTACCAACCTTTTCATCGGTGCTCAGTATAACATTGCCCTCTGCGTCCATGATGCCGCAGTAGTCGATATCGCCCTCGGGAACAGTATAGTAAACATACAGACCTGTATCGCCCAGCTTTTCAACGAAGTCTACCTTGCCTTCCATGAGGGGCTCGCCCTTGTAATCAAGGCACTGTATCTCATCATCGCTTATGGACTTGTAAAGGAAAACATCGTAGTTCTCAGCATCAGCGTTCTCCAGCTTGCCTACTTCCTTGAGGGTCGCACTCTTTATCTCGGGTGCAGCTGTTTCGCTGATTATATCTGCGATGGGCTTAGCCTCAGCAGCAGGCTTATCCTCAGCCTTTGAAGGTTCTTCGTCCTCAGCCTCCGAAGGCTCCTCGTCCTTTTCCTTAGTATCCTCGGCAGGCTTTTCATCGTCTGTCTTTTCTTCCTTGTCAGCCGAAGCAGCAGTGCTGCTCTTGTCGGCAGTGTCTTCTTCCTTGCTTTCGTTACCGCATGCTGCCAGTGAAAGTGACAGAACTGCTGCAAGTATCAGAGAAAGCAATCTTCCCGTTTTCTTTTCCATTTTACTAACCTCCATATAATGTTCAACACAGCTTGTTTGGCGCATCGCCCGCATGCGGTGCACCTGAAACTGCGATCTGTCAATTTTATTGACCTTATCACAAAAAACTATTCTATCACATTATTAAACATTTGTCAAGATTTTCCACGGCTTTTTACATGCATTTTTCCGAACTATCACTTAACTGACGCATATCGGACAAGAAAAAAACACCGCAGATCCATACCTGCGGTGCTTTGGTATCGGTCATCAGACAGTGAGGTTCTCGCCTTTGAGACCTATGTAAGCGCCCTGCTTGGCTTCGGAAGAATCTTCGTGTGCCAGCAGCCACTTGTTCCTTGCCCAGAGCATTTTGTCTTCGAGGTTTTTGGGCTCGGGTCTTTCGATATCGGTGTTGGTGTTTCTGGGAAGAACTATCGCAACCCTGAAACCGTCATCGGATGTCTGGCAGGGTGCATAGTGCAGTGAGGTCGCATATACTTCCACAACGGCACCTGCGGGTGCACGGAATGCCTTCACATCAGCGGTATCGAGAACGCCGTCTATTATCTTCTCCTGCTTTGCCAGCAGCAGTATAAAGTCGGAAGAACCGATGTTTATCTCACTGTTCCTGTGGTATTCAAGGCAGTTGAGCGCCTTGTTGTGACCCCAGCACATACCCAGTTCGATGGGCATGCCGCCAAAGCCGTTCTCTGAAAGTTCGCTGAAAATGCCGCACTTTTCAAGGCTGTCTATCCAGGGCTCGTAAGCTACGCCTTCATCGGGCAGTGCGATGCTGTCCATAGCCTTGATGAGTTCTGCGGTGTCATAGCCCTCCAGTACCTTGCCGTACTCGCTGAATTCGGGGTCTGTAACTGAATAGATCTTCATTATTGTATCCTCCTCGGTATTGAATGTAGTTTTGCGCCGCTTATGCTGTGCGGTGCTTTTATGAACCACATTATATCACACTTTTATTGTCAAGTCAATGCGATAATTGTCACAATAATTGGTCGGTGTTCCTGACCCTGACAGTATGTCCGTCATGCAGCTGCTTGTCGGTGCACATCACCATGTCGTACTCTGCAAAAGCGCTGTTCACGGCGCAAAAGGCAGATGCCCGGTACCGAAGGATACGGCACGCAGTCGGAGGGCTCGGGGAAAGATGCGTTCATGCTGAGGGTGCCTGTTTTCACGCTGACTTCGGTCACTGTGCCGCCGCAGGTCGATATTTGCGGCTTTTGATAAGGCTGACAGAACAGCAAAGCGGCACATCTGCCGATAAAGCAGGTGTGCCGCCGAAGTTTCGTTATCAGATATCGCCCTCTGCATGTCTTGTGACATGGCAGCCCACGTTGACAGATACGGGAAGTCCTGCGATGTGGGTAGGTGCCTGTTCGATATTGACCGCAAGGCAGGTCTGTGTGCCGCCGAAGCCCTGAGGTCCTATGCCCAGACGGTTTATCTTTTCGAGTATCTCAGCCTCCAGATCAGCATAAAGCTGCTTGGGGTTGCGCTGACTTACGGGGCGGCAGAGTGCTTTCTTTGCAAGGTAAGCGCACTTCTCGAAATCGCCGCCTATGCCCACGCCGATGACGATTGGGGGACATGGGTTCGAGCCTGCCTTAGCACAGACGCCCACCACCCAGTCAACTATCTCATCACGGGTGACAGAGGGGGTCATCATTTTAAGCTGAGACATGTTCTCGCTGCCGAAGCCCTTAGGCGATACCATGATGTGCACACCTTCGCCGTCAACTATTTTAAGGTGAACGACGGGCGGTGTGTTATCGCCTGTGTTGACTCTCTCCAGCGGGTCACCGACTATCGAACAGCGAAGTCTGCCGTCGATATATCCACGGGATACGCCGTTTGTGACAGCATCGTTCAGCGAGCCGCCCACAAAGTGAACGTCCTGACCGACCTCCATGAAGATGACAGCCATGCCTGTGTCCTGACATATCGGTATTGTCTCGCTGCGGGCAACGTTGATATTCTCGATGATATCATCAAAAACATTTTTGCCCACAGGTGACTCCTCATGCTCTCTGCCTGCTTTGATGCAGCTTTCCATATCTTCGGGAAGATACAGGTTAGCCTTTATGCAAAGCTCTCTTACCAGTTCTTCAACTTCTTTAACATTTATCTCACGCATTTTAATCTGTCCTATCTTTGTGTTATTTTCTTACCCTGAATATTTCAGCAGTGATCCTGTCATTATGCGCATTTCCTTATCGGTAAGTTCATTCAGGTGACCTCTGTCCTTCGGCGCTGTATTTTGCGTATTCTCCCCCGCCGAAGGCGGGGGGAATACACTCAACACCATATTTTACAGCCGTAATGCATGTTCAACCCTTTGTATTACGCAAAAATTGATTTCCGTGTGACAAGGGTGGGGGACTTGCATTTTTTCATGAGTTTTTCGGGGACATCTGAGGGCATGGCAGTTTTGACCTCAGTATGGGATAAAGCATGGAGATGCTTTTGAATGCGGGTGCGCTGCGTATCTCAGACGGCACATACAGCACCGCACTTCACACCCGCACCGAATGGACCTGCAAAGCAAGCCTTACATGTTAAGCAGGGTCTTTATCTCGCTGATAACGGGAATGATGTTGTCCACCGTCTTGACCATCTCGAAAAGGCGGAGCCTTTCCTCCTCGTCGATAATGCCGTCCCTTGCGATATCCACAAGGTCTTTGGATATCTTGTCCAGGTCTGAGGCTGAATTTGCAAACTCGATAACAATACGGTCGAGGTTCTTTTCTATCTGCACGGGTGAAGTATCACGCAGCAGAAAATCAGTGGTAACGCTGAAAAAATTGCTTATTGCCACTATCTTCTCGGCGTCGGGCAGTGACTGACCGAGTTCCCATTTGGAAACGGTCTGTCTGCTGACATCGAGGGCATCTGCGAGGTTCTCCTGTGAACAGCCGCTGCGGTTTCTGAGGAACAGCAATTTATCTCCGATATTCATATAAAGTGAACTCCCTTTCTATCAAAAAGTATAATGCGTTGCGCAACAAAAATTGTTGAGCAACAAAAATTGTTGAGCGACAAAACTTGTTGCGGCGACAATTTTTGTTGCGGGCAGCGCAAAGTATTTTCATTCAATTATAACATAATATATCAGATTTTGCAAGGGGGAATTTACATGCTGCACCCAAAAAGATGCGGCTGCAACGGGCGGATAACTGTTGCTTTGGCATGCGTTGAGATGCGTATGGTGAGAATGCACTGTTTACCGCTGTTTCGGCTGAAAAAATTTGTAAAAATATATTGACAAGATGCTGCCTGTATGTTATCATATTTTGCAAGAAATGTGAATGAAATAACATTCACATAATACAGAACAATGGGACAAAACAAAAACGAGGTGAAGAAATATGGAAAAGAAAACAATGTTCGGAAAAAGGCTGCTGAGTTTCATGACCTCAGCGGTGTTGATTGCGGGGGCTGTGCCTTTGACGGCGTCTGCTGAGCCTGAGGAGCTTGGGCTTTGGGTCGGCGGTGTAGAGGTGACAAAAGTTAATGCAGCTGACATACTCGGCGGCGGTGAGGCAAGCTATAATAACCTGACTAAAGAGCTGCACCTGAAAAAAGATATACCTATAACAGGGTATAACGGCGCAATATATCAAACTTATGGAAATTTCCAGGACCTGACTATATGTGTTGATGATGACGTTACACTGGGCTCTGATGATAACAGAAGTTCTCGAGCAATATGTGTCGAAAGTGCCGGCTTTACTATTGAAGGTGAAGGAAAACTCAATATAAACGGATATCTCTACGTTGGACATTCCGGTGGATTAGTGTTCAAAGATGCAGATGTGGAAATAGACTGTGATGCGAGCTACGGGATAGAGTTAGTTGATCATGGTTATTTTTCCTGTGATTCATCTTATGTGGATATCAGTTCAAACAAAATAGCGATATATGGATCGGAGTATGAAGTAAGCGGTTATTCATTGACCGACTGCAAGATAACAAGGCCTGAGGGAGCTTTTATTTCACACGAAAAATCCGATGATCCGCTTTACACTTATAATTCGGACGGTACCTATGCCAAAAATATCACCATATTGCCGACCGTATTTGACCCCTCACTGACAGTAGTATGGGATGATGACGACAACAAGGGTGAAACACGACCCGAGAACATCACAGCAAACCTGCTGGCTGACGACGAAGAAACAGGCAAGTCGGTGGTGCTTGATGAAAGCGGTATGTGGAGATCTTCCTGTGAGGAGCTGCCTGTATTCGACGGAGACAGGCGGATAGAATACAGCTGGGAGGTCAATGCGCCTGCGGGCTACACTGTGGACAGTGTGGAGGAAGAGTGGGCAAAGACCTCTGTGACGTTAAGACTGGCTGCTTACTTTGTGGACTTTGATGCCAACGGCGGCATCGGCGAAATGTCTGAGATGGTCGTGTATAAGGGCGACAAGCTGAAACTTCCCGAATGCACTTTTGAATCGCCCGGCTGCAATGAATTTGCTAACTGGAGCGAAGGTGAGGTCGGTGACGAGATAGAGGTCACCTCAAACATGGTGATAACCGCCAACTGGACAAAAAAGCACGTTCCGACCGAGATACCCGAACAGCCCGCAGGCTGCCTGAACGAAGGTTACAGGGAGTATTACGTGTGTGAGAATTGCGGCAGGATGTTCGAGGACGAGGAATGCACAAAGGAAATAACCGACCTTGAAAGCATAAAGATACCCGCAAAGGGTCACAAGAAGGACAAGGCAGTCAGGGAGAACGAGATACCCGCCGAGTGCAATGAGACGGGCAGCTATGACGAAGTTGTATACTGCAAGGAGTTCGGTGAGGAGTTATCACGCAAGAGCAAGAGCATACCCGAACTGGGACATGACTGGGGCGACTGGACTGTTATAGTTGAACCCACCGAAGATGCAGAGGGCTTCAGGACACATGACTGCGAACGCTGCGGCATGACCGAGAATGAGAATATGCCCAAGCTCGAAAAAGAGGAAAAGCCTGATGATGTGACCACAGCAGATGAGGATATCAAAAACAAAGACGACAAGCAGACCTCCGACAGTGAGGACGGCAAGGGCGATAATGAAGGCAAAAAGCCCGATGACGGCAGAAAGCCCGATGATGACTTCCTGCTTGGCGATGTGAACGGCGACGGCGTTATCAATGTTACGGATATAGTCAAGGCTGCGGCACAGGTCAAGGGCGTAAAGGAACTTTCAGCCGATGAGACAAAGCGTGCAGATGTTAACTTGGATAATTCGATAAACGTGGTGGATATATCGAAGATAGCAGCACATGTCAAAGGCATAAAGAAACTTGGCTGATGTTAAATA
>CAMNMO010000088.1 GCA_946544695.1 uncultured Ruminococcus sp.
CGGCTAACAATCGCAATAAACGGTATGGTAGGCGCAATTATTGATAAGAAAAAAGATAAAAAAGATAATATAATGTTATCAAAGGGATATGGAGCTGTGCAATTATTACAAAATGCATCGTGAAAAAGCCGATTTGCTGATTTTATAGTAATACGTTTACAAAACGGTTAAATTATTCGTCGATTTTGACGAAATTTTCAATTCAAAAATGTGATAAAAGCGAATTGACTTCCGATGAACAAACTGTTAAAATAATACTTGCATAGTAGTGTTGCAGGCGTCGACACGAAAAAGATGACGCTTTCTAATCCAAGGAGGGTATTTAATTATGAAAATGACAAAGAGATTTCTCGCAGGTCTGTTCGCACTGACAATGTGCTTCGGCATGGCAGCATGCGGCAGCAGCTCCGGTGATGACGGTGAGACAAGTTCCGTTAAGGCTAAGGAGATAGCTGAGGAAGATAAGGAAACACTTAATAATATCGCACAGGACAAGCTGGATACCACCGAACTGGAGAACAAGACCATCAGGTTCCTTTCCCACTGGGATATCAACCCCAGCGAGGGCGGCGTAGTTGGTGCTGACCTGCAGATGTTCTGGGATACTTACGATGGTAAGATCGAGTATGTACAGACTACCTGGGATAACCGTTATCAGGATCTGGCTAAGATGGTCATGGCAAACGATTCGCCTGACTTCTTCTCCGCAATGGATATGGACGGCTTCCCCAAGGGCGCTATCAAGGCAATGTTTGAGCCTATCGATGACTATATTGATCTGGACAGCGAGCTGTGGGCACCTGCAAAGGCTACCTGCGATGCGTTCGTGTTCCACGGCGGTCACTATGTAGCAGGTATTCAGTCCTATCCTCAGTATGTATGTGTTTACAACACCAAGACCATTGAAGAGAACGGTCTGGACGATCCCGCTGAGCTGTATTGGAACGATGAGTGGACATGGTCCAAGTTCTCTGAGATGTGCATAGAGTTCACAAATCAGGAAGAAGAGAAGGTCGGCCTTGACGGTTGGTGGTATGCAGCAGCTCTGAACGATACCTGCGGCGTTCCTCTGATCGGTCTGGAAGACGGTAAGCTCGTTAACAACATGGATGATCCTCAGGTCGCTAAGGTACAGCAGCTGATGTACGATCTGGGCAAGAACGATGTATTCTTCGACAGAGCGTCCAACAACTGGTCTATCAGAGGCGACGGTACAACAGGTCTGGGCGTTGGTACTTATCAGACTCTGTTCTATCCTGTTGGTCTGTGGGGCATCGAAGGTACTCCTGAGGCAGTAAGCGCATTCGGCGATGTTGAAGCAGGTGAGATCATGTTCGTTCCTATGCCCAGACTGGACGACAGCGATACATACTGGGTAACTTCAAGAGTTGACGGCTATCTGCTGTGCAAGAACGCTCCCAACCCTGAGGGCTTCGCAGCTTTCATGAACTGCCGTATGGCTACTCTGTCCGAGGCTGATGAGATCGGCAGAAAGCAGCACATCGAAGACTACAAGTGGAACGATGATATGATGAAGATGAGAGACGAAGTAGTTGCACTGTGTAACGATCATCCTCTGTATGACTTCCAGGAAGGCGTTTCCGAGGAACTGAAGGCTACCATGCAGGACGTTCGTCAGGCAACCGTACTGACAGGCGGCGGCGCTATGTCGTGGACCGAGTGCGTAGAGGCTAACAAGAATGCTGTTGACTACCTGATAAAGGAAGCTAACGAGAACATTCAGACTGAGCCTACCGCTGAATAATTTAAGCTTTCCCGATATTACGCATTGATCGTGTGCAAGCAATTGATGCGAAAAATATCCTTCATTTTTACCCTACAGAAAGACCGAGGCTAACACCTCGGTCTTTCTGGTTGTACGGACTTTTTCGGAACGATATTTAAGCGGCACACCCGTGCAAGGTGTGCCGCTTTTTTGTTATCTGTTTTCTGCCAGATACAGCACCGAGAACACGCTCTTTTTCTGTATATCTGTCAGCGGTTCAAGACTGCCGTTTTCAAGCAGCTTTTCGATGATGCGTGGCAGCATGGTCATGGCACCCAGCACATTTGTGTACCATTCTTTGACGAGGGGACGAATATGCTCGGGGTGATATTTCATGTTATGCTCGATGAACTTCTTGTCTGATTCACGGCAAAGCGCAGCTATCTCATCGGGTACGGTTATCTTGTCATCAAGGTGCTTGTCCAGCATGTCGGGCAGCTCCGAATGCTTTACCCTGACTATCACGGGCTGAACCCTGTCCTCGTAAACGTAGCCCTTGTCCACGAGACGCTTGTATTCCTCGGGCGCAAGGCTGTCCTTGCCCTGATTGATGTATTTTGTCAGCCATATCCAGTCCTCATCAAGATTGTCACGCCAGCGACCTTCTCTGTCAGCGTAGCAGCAGTCCACCGAGAGACAGATGCTGTCCTTTACAGGGTCGCCGCTTATGTCATCTCTTGTCATATCGCCGCAGCTCCAGTATTTTTCTTCCTTAGGCTTATGGCTGCTGTCGGTCACGCTTGCATAGGCTACAAAGCAGCCGCCGTCGGGTCGTTCCACTGCAAACTTGCTCACATTGCCGCTGTTTATGCGCAGTTTTCTGATGGCAAGCATCACAAGGGCATACTTCATGTAGTTCAGGTCATCACCGTCGCAGGTCATGCCCCAGTGGTCTGGCGATGCTTCAAAGTCTGCGAATATCTTCGGGATATACTTTTCAGCGAGTACGGCTGCTGCCTTGTTCAAAGCTTCATCGCCCTCTGTCTCGTTGGCGAGAGCACGCAGGTCGTACATCAGCATATTGGTGCGATATTTTGGGTTTGATGAATTGTCCAGCTTGTCAATAAAGCCGAACTTCACCAGTGCGGTCAGCTGGTCAGCCACATATAGCTGCGGCACGCCGATCTCACGGGATATCTCCTCAAGGTTCTTTGGTTCGTGATAGCATGCCCACGCAATATTCATCTTTATGGCTGAATCGAAAATGTCTGCGGTATCGCCCTTGCTGCCTGTGTAGCCGCTGTGACCCATATCCTTGAAATAAATGGGGTTTATCTCTAAATTCTTGTCGATGTTCATTTCAATGCCCTCTTTCAGCTTATCTCTTGCGTCAGACAAATGCCATTTGACGGTACCTGCGGATATCCCGAGCCTTCTTGCTATTTCGGCAACAGGCAGCTTGTCGTAGTAGTGCATGTAGATGATGTTCCTTTGCCTGTCGGAAAGAAAGCCTATCTCACGCCTGAGAAGCTGCTGCATCTCCTGCTCGTCCTGCGAGTTATCCTCGGGGGCGGCTATCTCCATGTCGTTTATGTCATCGAAATGCCTGCCCGTTTCCAGCTTGTGTACATATTTCGCCCATACGTTAGCGGCGATACGGTAAACATAGCCGTCGGGATTTGTGATCTCGCAGGGTCTCAGGAATGCACGGTACACCTCATAAATTATATCGGATGCAAGCTCCTGCGCCATGTCGATATTTCTGATCTTGTCAAGTGCAAAGCCGAATATCCTGTCTCGGTACTCAAATATTTTCTTGTCTGCTGTTTTCTTATCCATAATGAAAGCCCTCCGGAAGCGTTTTCATATATATAGTGCGTGGGTCAGCCGAAAGGTTGGGCGGCTTTAAAAAAATTTTTGATCTGACATGAAATAACAGGCGGTCATCCGTTATATCAGTCATAAGGGGCGGTGTTAAGGGGCGAACCGTAGAAGTTTTTCTGAAAATATTATAGCACAGCCGACAGCCCTTTGCAATGCCGACATTCATGGTGACAAAAAGAGACACCCCACAGCTGTGAGGTGCCTTTTATACTATTATTATATGCGGTTGTCCAGGAATGCCAGCGTCTTTTCATCGTAGACCAGGTCCTGCGCTGCCATATTCTCCTCCATCTGCCACAGCTTGGTAACTGCGAAAACAGATGAAACAAAGAACGGCTGGCTGTTCAGGTAGCCAAGCGGAACGACTGCGGGGGGCGTTCCTGTCTGCTGACAAAGCTGCTTTACCCTTGCAAGTCTTGCAAGATTTGCGGTGGACGCAAACTGGCTCTCGGGAAGATTGGTAGCTGCATCGCCCTTTGCGAACTTTGCAAAAAATCCCTTTGCCTGCGGCGAAAATGCCATAACAGGGAAGTGGTGCTTGCGGTACCACGAAAACTCTCTGGTATCCATGCAGACCAGTGTGTGGTCACCCAGTATGTCGGTGCTGGCGTGCGCCAGTGAGTAGTTTATCTGGCTGATGCGGATAGGTTCCAGTCCGTTTTCGGCTGCGTAACGGTTGGCTTCCTCGATGCGTGCGGTGGTCCAGTTGGATACACCTATGAAATGTATCCTGCCCTGTCTGTAAAAATCGTCCAGTATGGGCATTATCTCCTCAACGGGGATATGCGGGTCGTCACGGTGCAGGAAGTATATATCCACATAGTCGGTCTTTAAACATTCCAGACTTCTGCTCAGGTCGTATTCAAGACTCGCTCTGTCCAGCCTTGATTCGCCTGTCTCACGGTCATGATGACCGCCTTTGGTGGAGATCAGCACCTTGTCACGGCAGCCTCTGGCTTCAAGCCATCTGCCTATGACGGATTCGCTGGCGTCAGAACCGCCCTCGACCCAGTCGCAGTAAACACGGGCAGTGTCGATGCATGTTCCGCCAAGCTCTATATATTTGTCCATGAACGAGAAATATGTCTCGTCATTATCATGCCTTTCAAAGTTTGCTGTGCCGTAGGTCAGGCAGGGAACTGTAATTTCGTATTTGTCATTTTTGAGTACACAGCTTATCAAGTTAAAGCGCCTCCTCTTCTGCTTATGTCGGCGGTGACTGCTTGTGCGGGCAGGTCCGCCCCACCCTGAAATTCTATGCGGGCGTTTTCCTAAAAATCATTACTTCAGTTTGTTATCCTTAAATTATAACATATAAATGTCTGGATTTATATAATAAATTGTTAAATTTTATGTTTTTGTATGACCCCTCTTGACAAACAGGGAAATATGGTATATAATAGTTGATGTTGTAAAGCTTGCAGGCTTTACAGGGGTTCAAAAAATGGTACTCTGTGTCGGGAAAGGGGCTGTCCGTTATGGCAAAAAGCTTTGAAATGTACATTCTGCTCGATCTGTACGGCAGGCTGCTGACCGATAAGCAGTATAACATAATGGATCTTTATTATAATGATGACCTCAGTCTTGGTGAGATAGCAGCTGAATGCAGCATATCAAGGCAGGGCGTTCATGATGCGGTGAAGCACTGTGAAAAGGCACTGACCGAGTATGAAGAAAAGCTTGGTCTGCTGAAAGCGCAGAAGGAATATGTGGCACAGCTGCGTGAGTTCAAGGCGCAGGCGCTGGATATTTTCAATGAGTGCAAGAGGATAAATCTTTCAAGACCCATCGCTGAAAAGACCATAGTTTTGCTTGAAAACCTTGACAGCAAGCTGGCAGAGTACGATACCGAAGAACTTATAGAGCAAGCCGAAAAGGGTTAAGCGTGTTCGCAGGGGTGCGGCATGCATTCGGTCTTTAATATAGAATTATGTGACAGGGAGGCAGACTTATGGCATTTGAGGGTTTGAGCGAAAAGCTCGGCAGCGTTTTCAAAAAGCTTAAAGGCAGAGGAAAGCTGACAGAAGCCGATGTAAAAGAGGCTATGAAAGAGGTCAAGATGGCACTGCTCGAAGCTGACGTAAGCTATAAGGTCGTTAAGGACTTTGTGGCAAATGTCACTGAGAGAAGCGTCGGTGAGGACGTACTGAAAAGCCTGACCCCCGGACAGCAGGTAATAAAGATAGTTAATGAGGAGCTCATCAAGCTGATGGGCGAGGCAAACTCAAAGATAAACTTCCCCAGCAAGCCGCCCTGCGTGATCATGATGTGCGGACTTCAGGGTTCGGGTAAGACCACCCATGCGGCAAAGCTGGCAAAGATGTTCAAGAAACAGGGCAGCAGACCGCTGCTGATAGCAGCCGACGTTTACAGACCTGCGGCTATCGATCAGCTGAAGATCGTGGCTGAAAAGGCTGAGGTCCCTGTTTTTGAGATGGGACAGATCGACCCCCGAAAGATAGTCAAGGAAGGTCTCAAGCAGGCTAAGGACTACGGCAACGATCTGGTCATCATAGATACTGCGGGTCGTCTGCATATAGATGAACAGCTTATGGACGAGCTGAAGGACATCAAGAAGATAGCAGAACCCAACGAGATCATGCTGGTAGTCGATGCTATGATCGGTCAGGATGCGGTAAAGGTGGCTTCAAGCTTTGATGAAGCACTGGGCATAGATTCGGTCATACTGACAAAGCTGGATTCAGATACCAGAGGCGGTGCGGCGCTGTCCGTGCTGGCTGTAACAGGTAAGCCTATCAAGTTCGTGGGCATGGGCGAAAAGCTTGACGAGTTCGAGCCCTTCCACCCTGAGAGAATGGCTTCGAGAATACTGGGCATGGGCGATATGCTGACCCTTATCGAAAAGGCAACACAGACGGTGGACGAGGAGGAAGCCGAGAGACTTGCCAAGAAGATGAAGGAAGAAGGCTTCGACCTGAACGACCTGCTGGATCAGATGAAGCAGATACAGAAGATGGGCAGTGTCAAGAGCATAATCCAGATGCTTCCCGGTGCAAACAAGATATCCGATGAGGATCTTGAAATGGGCGAGGCTGCACTGAAAAAGACCGAAGCCATGATAAATTCCATGACTAAGGCAGAACGTGCAAAGCCTGCGATCATCGACCCCAAGCGCAAGAGAAGGATCGCTGCGGGCAGCGGCACACAGGTATCCGATGTTAACCAGCTGCTCAAACAGTACGATCAGATGAGAAAAATGATGAAGCAGTTCGGTGTGGGCGGCGGAATGCTGCACGGCAAGAGCGCAAGACGCAAGAGGGCTGCACTCATGAGGGAGATCGGCGCAAACAAAATGCCTGACCGATAATAAGAAACAATGATGTATATAGCACTGCTTTTCATGGTGCTGGGCGGACTTGTGATATGGTGCTGCTTCGCAAACATCGACATATTCTTCAAGATAGTAAAGACAGGCAGCCTTAACAGAACAACGGCAAGAGCTGTTTACAGCGGTGTCGGTCTGTTGCTGGTTGTGTTCAGCATAATGTTGTTTATGAATATGTGAGGTAATGATATGACGGACATGTTTGCGTTTCTGATGAGTTTGGCAGTCGGCTTTTTTGCGATATTCTGCGCTTACAAGGACTATGACTGGTTCATGAACAGCAATAAGGCAAGATTATTTGTGAAGCTGTTCGGCAGAAACGGTGCACGAAAGTTCTATATGGGACTGGGCGTGTTCATTATCATCATGGGGCTGTGGCTTGTGATATTTGGCTGAGTTTTCAATGCGGAGTTCCCCGCTTGATATAATATTTTTAAGGAAAGTACGGAGGTGAATCAAAAATGGCAGTAAAGATCAGACTGAGAAGAATGGGCGCTAAGAAGGCACCTTTTTACAGACTTGTTGTTGCTGACTCCAGATACCCCAGAGATGGCAGATTTATCGAGGAGCTGGGTTACTATGACCCCACTAAGGAGCCTTCCCTGGTAAAGGTTGACGACGAGAAGGTAAAGAGCTGGATCGCAAAGGGCGCACAGCCTACCGATACAGTAAAGGCTATTCTGAAGAAGAACGGCACACTGTAATACAAGCAGACTGCTTCGTGCTGAAAAGCGGCGGAGCGGTCAACTCTGTAAGAGGCTTCTGATCGGTAAGGCATCATATCCCGCATCAGCCTTACCGACCCACTTTTGCGGGAGGTAAAGGAGGTTTCATAATGAAAGAATTACTTGAAACTATCGTAGCCGATCTGGTGGAGGACAAGTCCGCCATAGAAGTGACTGTTGACGAGCCTAACGATGAGGGCGTGGTGGTATACCACCTGCACGTTGCATCTGAGGACATGGGCAGGGTCATCGGCAAGCAGGGCAGGATAGCTAAGGCTATCAGAGTTGTTATGAGAGCCGCTGCTTCTAAGATAGGTCAGAAAATAATGGTCGAGATAGACTGATAAAGACCCGCAGTTGTTTTGGCTGCGGGCTTTTTTGTGATATGGCTGTCCGTTTGGCGTACCATATCTATGAGGACGGACATAGTTTATTTACAGAGCTTTGATACGAGGTGTTTAACATGACTTTGCGTTACCCCGATATTTTCCCGAAATTTACCTGCACAGGCACTTCATGCGAAGATAACTGCTGCAAGATGGGCTGGGACATCGAGATAGATGAGAATACGCTGGACTATTACCGCAGTCTCGGGACCCCGCTGGGCGAAAGGCTTTGCAGCAGCATTTATGAGGAGGACGGCTGCTGCTATATGTCACAGCCCGACGGCTGCCCTTTCCTGACGGGTGACGGACTGTGCAGCGTTCAGCAGGAGTGCGGGGCGGAACATATTTCGGATATATGCCGTGAACACCCCCGATTCTACGAATGGTTCGGGGACTATAAGGAAGCAGGGCTGGGACTGTGCTGCGAGGAAGCCGCAAGGCTGGTGCTGACACACGAGCGTCCCATGCTTTTCACTGAGAAGCAGACAGATGAAGCGCCCGACGACCTGGAGTTCAGCGGTGAACTGCTGCGGGCTGTTAAGACTGTCCGTGACAGGCTGATAGATGTGGCGCAGGACAGGGGGTTCTCGGTGATGCAGCGGCTGGTCATACTGACATACTGCTGCGAGGATATCAGCGAAGCCGTGCAGGACGAGGACTGCGAGCGGCTGAAACAGCTTTCGGGCATGCTGGCGATAGACGGTTTCCGCATGGAGATAGTCATTCAGGCGCAGAATGACACGGAGAAGATAAAGCAGGCAGGCACGGCAGAAGCGCTGGGCAGGCTTTTCGGGGTGTTCGGGCGCATGGAGTACATGGGAAGTCTCGGGGAGAAGTTTGAGCTTGATGCTGTGCAGGCAGAGAAGATGCTTGCCGCCGAGAACGGCTTTGCTGAGGGATATTCGCCCTTTGAGCATGAGCTTGAAAATGTACTGGTATATTTTTTGTACAGATATTTCATCAAGTGCGCAAGGGACTTTTCTGCGGAGGAAAGGCTGTATGCGGCGGTTTACATGACCCTTGCGGTGCGTGCGCTGTTCTGGCGTGAATATACCGAAAAGGGGAGTCTGCCCGACCTGAACAGGCGCATTCTGCTGGTCAAGGAATTCTCGAAGGAAGTCGAGTATGACAGCGACAACATGGACATCATCTATGAGGAGATACAGACGACCCCCGATATGAGGGACACCCTTTGCAGTCTTTGCAGGATATGATATCAGCCCTTTTGCCAAGTGGTGAAAGGGCTTTTTTGACATTGCACACATAAAGGTGCACGGAAATCAATTTTGACAAAACAAAGCTGTATTTTGTGTATTCTCCCCCGC
>CAMNMO010000089.1 GCA_946544695.1 uncultured Ruminococcus sp.
ATATTCTTGATGACCATTCTGCCCTCTATGGAAGTATCAGTACCGTAGTTGATGGAACTGAAAGGAGTCTGTGCGCCTGCACGGGAATTCATGGTGTTGAGGTTATGCACCAGTGCTTCCATAGCCTGATAAGTAGCCCTGTCAGTTTCCTTGACAGCATTTTTGAATGCAAAATTCTGTATCTTCTTAATGACCTTAGCATCAGCATAAGAGGACAGCAGCTGTGCTTCCTCCTCCATATAGCCATTGTCATTGGCAAGGGTGGGCACAAGACCACGCTTGCTGAGAAAATCAGCGCACTTCTGGGCTATATCGGGATCATCCGGCACATCAGCCAGCAGTGCAAGTCCCCTTCTTATATTGTCTCTGTAACGGTGGCGGAAGGTCTTTTTAACGCCCTCAGCCATATCGTAATCAAACTTCGGTATCGACTGACCGCCATGCTGATCGTTCTGGTTGGACTGTATTGCTATGCATGCAAGTGCAGCATAGCTGGTGATATCGTTGGGAGTCCTGAGATAGCCGTGACCTGTTGAAAAGCCGCCTGTAAACAGCTTGGTAAGGTCTATCTGGGTGCAAGTAGTGGTCAAAGTATAGAAGTCCATATCATGGATATGGATATCACCGTTTTCATGAGCGGCAGCATGTTCAGCTTCAAGAACATACATCTCATAGAATTCCTTAGCGCCCACAGAACCGTATTTGAGCATAGTGCCCATTGCGGTATCACCGTCGATATTCGCATTCTCACGCTTCAGGTCGCTGTCCTCGGCAGACTTGAAAGTCAGATCCTCATAGACCTTCATGAGCCTTGTATCCATTTCACGGGCTCTTGTCCTCATAGAACGGTAAAGTATATAGGACTTTGCAGTAGCTGCGTGACCCTCCTCGATGAGTACCTTTTCAACGCAGTCCTGTATCTCCTCAACGGTAGGCGTGGTAACATTCTGGGACATGAGCATATCAACGACCTTGCCTGAAAGTTCGAGCGCAGTCTCATAGTCACTTCCTCCAACCGACTCAGCTGCCTTATAGATAGCCTGTGCGATCTTTTCGATATTGAATGTTACTGTACGTCCGTCTCTTTTCTTTATCTTTACGATCATTGTACTTCCTCCATACATGATATATAGACTTTGAAAGCAGTCTGTCAGACCACCATATCTAGTATTCAAAATGCGTCCGTATTCTAGTATATAGTATATTTGCGATAAAGTCAAGCAAACTTAGCGACAAAAAGTTGCAGGCATATTTGTATAGCCTGCACAAAAGGACAATTGGTTTCTTGTGCAAAACAATTACATTTTGGGTAAGCTAAAGCGTTAACGGAATCGATCTAATTCACAAAAGATTTTAAAATATGATTCTGACAAGCAATATAACTTGTCAGATAATCAGTCAAGAAAGGCTATATTTCGTCATCTCAAAATTATGTGAATTGGGACTTCGTTAACAAGACTAAAATATAAGCCGCACAAAAGATTACAGATTGTAATAAATACGGTCTGTCAGTCACAATAACTTGACAGTTTTCCATCAATAAAAAAACCGTCCGCATTATAAACGAACGGTCGGTCATTCCTGACTGCTGCCATAATCATGTGTTACGATCGGCTGCCCATATTCTGCTTCAAGCACATCTTCAAGACTGGTATGCACCATGTAAGTTCCGAATGAGATGAGCATTATCAGCAGACCAATGATAATGGCTATATCAAGCCTGAAACGCTTTTTCTTTTTCTGCTTTCTGCTCATTATCTCACACCTTTCCAAATAATAAATATATTATACACCATTTATTTTTATTTTGCAAGGGCTTAACGAGAAATATTCAAAAATGCCGAAAAAATCAGATATTACCTGCTTTTTGAACAAATTTATGCAGTCCGCTTTGTATATTTTTACAAAATCACTATTGCAAATCTGATAAATGGGGTGTATAATTATTATTGAGTTATTATCTGCCTGTATTCAGGGCAGATGCATTATTTGAGCGTGAAATGAGGACATGATATGTGCGGTATAGTAGGTTTTACAAATAAGGTTGACAATGCCGAAACAGTGCTTGGCAAGATGATGGACAGGATAAGACACAGGGGACCTGATTCTGACGGCAAATATATTGATGAAAATATTGCAATGGGATTTCGCAGGCTGTCTATAATCGACCTCAGCGATGTGGGCAGTCAGCCTATCTTCAATGAGGATAGGACACTTGTTCTGACATTCAACGGTGAGATATACAATTATAAAGAACTGAGAGAACAGCTGATAAAAGCAGGTCACAGCTTTTACACAGCGACCGACTCGGAAGTGCTTATACACGGTTACGAGGAATGGGGCGAGAAACTTCTCGATAAGCTGAGAGGCATGTTTGCCTTTGTTATATATAATAAGCTTACGGGCGAACTGTTCGGTGCAAGAGACTTTTTCGGCATAAAGCCTTTTTACTATGCCGAAATGGATGGCACTTTCATGTGGGGCAGTGAGATAAAAAGTTTCCTTGACCACCCTTCATTCAAAAAAGAACTTGACACCTCCGTGCTGGAGACTTACCTGACCTTCCAGTACTCCCCCACTGAAAACACCTTCTTCAAAGGCGTAAAGAAACTGCCTGCTGCCCACTGCTTCACATATAAAGACGGCAAACTGAATGTCCGCCGTTACTGGGAAATAAAATTCAACGCAGATAACGGACCAGTGCTGGAGGATTGGGTACAGAAGATATCAGACACCTTCAAGGATTCTGTTGAAGCGCATAAATTTGCTGACGTTGAAGTTGGTTCTTTCCTTTCAAGCGGTGTTGATTCAAGTTATGTTGCTGCTGTGGCTGATGTGGATAAAACATTCACAGTAGGTTTCGGTGAAGATGAAAAGTACAACGAGATCGGATATGCCAAAGAATTCTCAAAGTATATAGGCAAGGATAATTTCTCAAAGGTCATTTCTCCCGAAGAATACTGGGGAAGTCTCAGAAAGATACAGTATCACATGGACGAACCTCTTGCCGACCCTGCTGCAATCGCACTATTCTTTGTATGCGGACTGGCAAGCGAACAGGTCAAGGCAGTGCTGTCAGGTGAAGGTGCAGATGAGATATTCGGAGGATACAACATTTACCACAATCCCGCTGATATGGCAGCATATTTCAAACTGCCACGCACACTCAGGAAAGGCGTGGGCGCAGTCGCAGAAAAGCTGCCACACAAGCATGGTGTCAACTACCTTATAAGAGGTTCAAAGGATCTGGACGAACGTTTCATCGGCAATGCATACATCTTTTCCGAAAAAGAACGCAAAGAGATACTGAAGATAAAGACTGACGCACCCGATGCTATGGCAGTTACAAAGCCGTTCTATGATAAGGTGAGAGATCAGGATCAGGTAACACAGATGCAGTACCTCGACCTACATCTTTGGATGACCGGCGATATCCTTCTCAAAGCTGATAAGATGTCAATGGCACATTCGCTTGAACTCAGGGTGCCGTTCCTGGACAGACGTGTGATGGAACTTGCTGAGAAGATACCCGCAAGGTACCGTGTCACCAAAGAGAACACCAAGTATGCAATGCGTATCGCAGCACTGAAAGCCTGCCCGCCGCAGACTGCCAATAAAAAGAAGCTGGGCTTCCCTGTTCCCACCAGGGTGTGGCTGAGAGAGGACAAGTATTATAACATCGTAAAAAACAGCTTCACATCTGAAAATGCAAAGAAATTCTTCAATACCGAAGCGCTGGTAAAGCTGCTTGACGACCATAGGTCAGAAAAGTATGACTATTCACGCAAGATATGGACTGTTTTCACATTCCTTATCTGGTATGAGGTTTTCTTTGGCGAGAATGAATTTACTGCAAAATAATGTCATGAACAATTATGCCCCGAAGCGGAATAATTCGCTTCGGGGCATTTTCGGCTGTACAAAAAAGGCGGGGTCTCTCCCCGCCTTGTGTTTTACTAAATCACATCTGTCAGATGATATCATCTTCCTGATTCGGTATGTTCAGCTGCTTCTTCGGGATACGCTTTATCGGGTCATAATCCCACTTCTTACAGGCGTAATCAGCGTCAACAAGACCCTGCTTCTCACAAAGCACCTTATTACCCTCCTTAGAACGGTTGCCGAATTTGCAGTATGAACAGGACGGCGTGATCTTGTTACCGAAAAAACTCTTTCTTGCCATGATCTATGCAACTCCTTTGCGAAAAGATTGAATTATTCAGAGTTTTGAATTACTTACATTATATCACACTCGTTCTGAAATTACTAGAGTTTTCTTGAAATTCAGTAAAAAAATCATCAATATTAAACATATCGACGCACCTAAATTGTTTATTTTGCACAAAGATTTATTGGAGGAAATTGTAAAAACAGCAGTACCGATCAGCTTTGGCTGATAAAGTTTGCAGAAAAGTGCTGATAGAACCGCTGCCAAAGGTCTGAGTTCAATAAATCTTAACAAGCTCATCCGTTCACTTTTCAATGCAAACAGCTGCATGATTATGCACACTCCCCCGAAGGAACATGCCGCACATATTACAGGCAGCAAGTTATAGGGACAGCCTTCAAGTTCGGTAAGTGAAGTAAGTTCGATAAATGCCTTTAGAACAGTCATGCCGTTGTCTGTAAGGCCAAATAAGCGCTGTATGAAAGAAAAAAGTCCGCAGCAGTCACACAAAGCAGTCATCGATGAAAAGAAGATGACTGTCATGCATACAGCTGCCATCGACTTTCCTGCTGAGTTGACAGAACTGACCAGCAAGGCACCGCCTTTGTTGTGTTTATCAACGGTTTTAGCTTTCAGTTCAGAAAACCTGCACACTACAACTGCAAGCACCAGATCAGCTGACAGTACAGATAAAAATATAAGCGTCCCGACATCTCTGCTGCCAAAAACAGCAAGACCTACTGCGCCGCTGTAAAATGCAGGTCCGCCGCAGTAACAGAAACTTGCCGCTGACGAAGCAGTTTTTTCATCTATCTCACCTTTATCAAGCATATCGGAAATAAGCTTCACGCCGACAGGATATCCTGCGGCAAAGCTTATAAGCATCACAGCAAAAAGGCTGTCGGGCATTCGCAGTATGTACCTTGAAAACAGCCTGAACGGTCTTGACAGCATGGCTGTGCTGCCGCTGCTTATCAGCATTGCTGAGACTGCCATAAAAGCAAACAGCGATGGTATCAGCACATTAAGGCACCTTTCTGCTGACTGACGAACAGCAGCCGAGACTTCTGCGGGATAAAGTACAAGCCCGACCGCAAACAAGGTAAGTACAGCGCATAGCATGATACTCTTCATCGTTTTCATCATCATTCCTCCCGTTATAAGTATATGCAGCGAACCTCTGCAATATAATAAAACAAGGGGTGATGACATGGCTAAGATGCCCGACATGAGTTTCTTCGGGAAAACAAGAGAACTATTATACCTGCAATCCTACATAAAGATAAATGATAATTCATCAGCATTGGTGGAAAATTGCAGGCAAATATTAGAGTGCACTGATGTCTGTGTACGGCTGCTGACAAGCAGTTTTGAGATCGAGATATGGGGCAGCAGACTGATGGTCAGTTCATTTGCGGAAAACAGCGTGGAGATAAATGGTACTATCGAACAGGTCAGGCTTATATCACGAAGCATGAGGAGGGACAGCAATGACATTGGGCAGCATTGAATACCTTGTTACAGGCACGGACTATGCAAGATTTTACAGCGGCATTACAAAGGATAAGCTTGTTTTCAGGGACATGCATGAGGAGCATGAAAGCATCAGCGTGACCGTACCTGTGGGTTACTGCAAGAGATTTGAAACACACTGCAAGGACAGCTGCTGTGCATTTCAGAAGTCGGGATCCAATGGTATACCTAAGATATGCAGGGATATCATTAAACGCCCGGGACTGCTTGCGGGCGCTTTGCTGACTGTGATGCTGATGGCTTACTATTCAAATGTGATACTGCGTATCGATATCGACACAGATGACCCTGCTGTCAGGGACAAGATATCTGATGTGCTTGCTGAGGACGGCGTAAAGGCAGGTGCATATCTGCCCGACATAGACCTTGTGCTGGAAGAACGTTCGCTGAAACAGAAGATAGACGATGCAGCATGGATAGGTATAACACGGACAGGTTCAGGCATAGCAGTGGATATCATCAAGACTGAGGAAGCCGACAAAGGCATAACTATCGGCATGCCATGTCATCTGGTGGCATGCGAGGACGGTGTGATAGAGGAGGTAGAACTGCTTGACGGCCAGCTGTTAAAATGCATAGGCAGCGGTGTAACAAAGGGCGACATAGTAGTCAGCGGGAAGATGATAAGCGAGTCATCGGAATGGACAGACAAAGGCGAGACGGTAACATCGAAAACAAGATATGTGAGAAGTCTCGGGAAGGTCAAAGGAACTTTTACCCGCACAGAGGAATTCAGACAATTATACGATACCGAGATAATTACGCTTACAGGCAATCACAGCACGCTGCGCTATCTGAATATTTTCAGCGCTGAGATCCCGCTGTTTCTGAAAATACCCGACGGCAATTTCAGCACCGCCCATGAAGAAAAACATTATCCCGAAATAAACGGATATATGCTGCCTTTCGGTATGACCGAGATAGAACTTGACGAGACAGATACGAGAAGTCAGCTGCTTACAGAAGATGAAGCTTTTAGTGAGGCTGAAAAGCTTGCGTACAATTACGAAAATAATTTCCTGAAAAACTATGAGATACTTGACAGAGAATGCATAAAGTCATCAGATGCCGACGGGGTAACACTTACAGTTACCTACACACTGTACGGTGACCTCTGCCGTGAAAGCGATTTTTTCATACCTAGATATATACTGCCAGACGAAGAAAATCCACAAGAAAAAAATGTGCAAGATAGTGAAAATAATTGATATTTTTTGTTGCATTTACTTAAAAAATGTGGTATAATGATTGGAGAATGTAAATCGAGCGGAGTGTTGACCAAATGGCAGAAAAAACAATATCCGTCGACAGCATGGAGACTATGCTCAGCCTGTTCGGAAGCTATGACGAAAACGTCAATCTTATACAGAGAGAGTACGATGTGGTAATACTCGGACGTGGCGGAGATATCAAGGTCACAGGTGATGAACAGGGCGTGTTCAATGCCTGCGAAGCTATCAACGGTCTGATAACTATGATAAATAAAGGTGAACGCCTGAATGAACAGACGATACGCTATGTGTTCGCACTGGTGCGTGAAGGCAGACAGTATGAACTGCAGAATCTCAGTGATGATGGGATCTGCGTAACAATAACAGGCAAAGTCATAAAGCCCAAGACACTGGGTCAGAAGCGCTATGTTGACTTTATACGCAAGAATACCATCGTGCTGGGTATAGGACCTGCCGGCACAGGCAAGACATATCTGGCTGTGGCGATGGCAGTAAAGGCATTCAAAGCGCATGAGGTTGAAAAGATAATCCTCACACGGCCTGCGGTAGAGGCAGGAGAAAAGCTCGGCTTTCTGCCAGGTGATCTGCAAAACAAGGTAGACCCTTATCTCAGACCGCTTTATGATGCGCTGTTTGAGATGCTTGGTCCCGAATCCTTTGCAAGACAGCAGGAGCGTGGCTGTATCGAAGTTGCGCCGCTTGCGTACATGCGAGGAAGAACACTTGACAATGCGTTCATAATACTTGACGAAGCACAGAACACTACCAACGAACAGATGAAGATGTTCTTAACAAGACTGGGCTTCAACTCAAAGATAGTGATAACAGGTGACATCACTCAGATAGACCTGCCCGACAATAAACGGTCGGGACTGATACAGGCTATGCACGTTCTGAAGGACGTGGAAGACATCAAGATCAACAGATTCTCGGACAAGGACGTTGTCCGCCATAAGCTGGTGCAGGATATAATCTTAGCATACGAAAAATACTCGAAAAGGAATGGGAAAAATAATGGGCAAGGTTAAAGTTTTGATCTCGAACGAACAGTCGGAAGTAAAGATACCCGTGGGCATAAGAATGCTGGTAAGACGCTGCTGCCATGCAGTGCTTGAATACGAAAGCTTTGGCAACGATGCAGAGGTATCGGTATCCTTTGTCAACGACAAACAGATACACGAGCTGAATCTGGAACACCGCAATATCGACAGACCCACTGATGTGCTCAGCTTCCCTCTCGGGGAGAACGGCGAGTATGATCTGAATTATGAAACCGGAGCTTCACTGCTTGGCGATATCGTTATAAGCCTTGAAACTGCCACCAGACAGGCACAGGTATACGGTCATTCACTGGAACGTGAGGTCGGCTTCCTGACAGTACACTCCATGCTTCACCTGCTGGGTTATGACCATGAGGAAAGCAGCCTTCAGGAGCGTATCATGCGTGAAAAGGAAGAAGCTATACTCGAACAGCTGGGAATATCCCGTGATGAAACGTTTGTGGAGGAGCATGAGCATAAGGACTGAGCTTGGTAAGTTCGCTAAAGGATTTACCTATGCAGGCAGCGGACTTCTGCGGTGTATCCTCACGCAGAGGAATATGCGCTTCCATACAGGAGCGGCGGGCGCTGTGTGTGCACTTGCCGTGATCTGCAATGTCAGCCGCAGCGAATCACTGGCGCTGATTTTAACGATAGGCGGAGTTATGGCACTGGAAACTGTCAATACTGCCATCGAAAATGCAGTTGATCTGGCATGCGGCGGAAAACATTCAGAACATGCAAAGGCGGCAAAGGACTGTGCTGCAGGTGCAGTTCTGGTTTTCTGCATTGCGGCGGTATGTGTGGCTGCTGTTGTTTTCGGCACAAGGATCAATGATATCATCAGTTTTTTTATAAACAGACATTACATGATATTTGCTGCGGCATTATACGCTGTGCTGTGGTTCTTGTGGGTCTTTGTATGCTTTGGCAAAAGGGACAGATAGCAGACAAATGCTGATTGCACTATGTTGATAGTATAGAGGAACGGTCATGAAAATAGTTAATGCTGAGATCAAAGACTTTGAAACGGTAAAGGATATCACTCACAGTACGATAAATGCCGTTTATCCGAAGTATTACCCTGTGGGGGCAGTGGAGTTTTTTCTGAAGCACCACAGCGATGAGAATATCAAAGCAGACATCGCCTGCGGAAAAACTTTTCTCTGTGTGGACGATAACGGGTGCGCAGTGGGGACAGTGTCTGTCAAGGATAATGATATCGGCAGGTTGTTTGTTCTTCCGAAATATAAAGGACAGGGGTGTGGCAGACTGCTGCTGGGCTTT
>CAMNMO010000090.1 GCA_946544695.1 uncultured Ruminococcus sp.
TAAGTGAAAATCTATATGTCGTTTACTATAACAATAGTTGGCGGTTTTCTCTCCCATGCGTTCACGCATTTGCCTACGGCGGGGAGAGAAAACATCTCAATAAATTATACTTCTATCCTTAGTGGTGTTTTAAAGGGATAACCACATTTGATAATAAAAAACGCTGCGGAGGGCGGCGGGAATAATTACGAAAGGACAGATTCATCATGTTGGAAGAACTGAAACAGAAGGTACTGGAAGCGAACCTGCTTCTGCCGAAATACGGGCTGGTAAAATTTACCTGGGGCAATGTTTCGGAGATTGACCGTGAGAGCGGACTGGTGGTGATAAAGCCATCGGGTGTGGAATACGACGGCATGAAGGCTGAGGACATGGTAGTGGTTGACCTGGACGGCAACATCGTTGAGGGACACTACAAGCCTTCGAGCGACACGCCCACACATCTGGAATTATACAAGGCATTCACTGAGGTGGGCGGCATCGTACACACTCACAGCAGGTGGGCGGCAAGCTTTGCGCAGGCAGGCAAGGGTGTTATACCATACGGCACCACACAGGGCGACTATTTCTACGGGGAGATACCCTGCACCCGCAAGATGACCCCCGAGGAGATAGCGGGCGAATACGAGAAAGAGACAGGCAGCGTCATCATTGAGACATTCAAGGGCATTGACCCCATGAGCATACCTGCGGTACTGGTACACAGTCACGGACCTTTTACATGGGGCAAGGACGCATTTGATGCGGTGCACAACTCGGTGGTGCTGGAGGAAGCGGCGTTCATGAATTTCCACACGGTGATGCTGAACCCCGGCATTGCGCCCATTCAGCAGGAGCTGCTTGACAAGCACTATCTGCGCAAGCACGGAAAGAATGCTTATTACGGACAGGGCTGACAGCGGAGGAGGTATCCCCTTTTGTGAACGGCTGAAAATGCGGCAGAGCGAGGGATATACGCAGACTGCTTTTGTTCCGTAAGACCACAATGAACGGCAGTATTACACACTTTTATATGGTGTGATAAATGCGGACAGCTATAAAAAGTTTTATGGTTATCCCGCTGACACACCATACTAAACAGCTTTTCAGCGGGCATTAACAGTAGTTGTCGGTATTCTTTTCCCCCGCCGTAGGCGGGGGAAAAGAATACATCACTATACTTATATCTTGTTATACCGGTGTATACAATGGTGTGTTAAATGGATAACCATAAAAAGTTTTGCCCCCGAACGTTGAAAGGCGCTCGGGGGCGTTTTTGTGCGGGCGGTGATGAAGTTTGCAAAAAGGTAAAAAATAGGGTAAACTGCTTAAATAAAGTACGCTTTTCTGCCATGTTTTGTAATAAGTCGCAAAATGTCCCGAACGGACTTGACAAAAGGTTTTTAATGTTTTATACTTAATATGTACATTTATGTTTAAAATTTTAAGGTGAGACAAAATGTACCGTAAACAGGGAGTTTCCCGAGAATTTATGTGAAGAAACAGGAGGTCTTTGAGATGAGAATTTGTGCTTCATGCGGCGCACAGATCGAAGACGGTATGAAGTTCTGCGGCGGCTGCGGCGCACCCGTGGCAGATGCTGCCGAAGCTGCTAAGGAAGCAGTCGGGGCGGTCGATGCGCAGGCGGGCACCATACCCCAGCAGACTAGTGCGATACCCACACCGTCCAACACTGCTGATGCAGGACAGAACTACGGACAGACACAGCAGTTCCCTCAGCAGCAGTACAACAACTTCCAGCAGCAGGCACCCGCTGCACCCAAGCAGCCCAACCCGCTGGTAGAGAAGGTCAAGAAGAATCCACTGCTGGCAGCGATACCCGCAGGTGCGCTCGTTGTACTGATAATACTGATAGTTGTGGTCGTAAATGTGACCAAGTACCAGAAGGTAGATGCACAGAAGCTTTTCAACTATGATTTTGAGGGTCTGAACAACTACGGTACCTTAGATATCGAGATGGCTGCTTACCCCGATTACATATATGAAAGCTTCGACGACGAAGTGAACAAGAACAAGAAGATCAAGGATACAACAGGTATCGACGAGGACTTCCTTGATGAGATGGAAGACCTGGCTGAGGAAGAAAAGGATACTATATCTCCTTATTTCTCGGTAATTCCCCAGACACTGGACAAGACCTGGACAAAGGCTAAGAACAACGGCGAGATGGAGGTCATGAGAAATGCACTGCTGAAGCAGAATTCAAAGGGCAAGTACCTCATCAAAGCCAAAGCTGACAAGGAAAAGAACCTGAAAAACGGCGACAAGATAAAGGTAACCATCGAGTACGACAAGGATTATCTGAAGGAACACAAGATAAAGCTGACCAACACAGAGTTCACCGTAGAGGTAAAGAACCTGGAGGAAGGCATTGAGTTCAATGCATTTGACGAGAAGTACCTGAACGTTACATTTGACGGTCTGGACGGCGAAGGCACGGTCAATGTTGAAACCACGGGCGATGCACTTTCGAGCGTATGGTATGACTACGATTATTACAGCGGTCTTTCAAACGGCGACAAGGTGACCGTTACATGCGAGACTCCTTCTTTACAGGCAGCAGGCAAGGCATTCTACTTTGAGTGCGACGGCAAGTACTACATCGTAAAGAAGAAAGAGGACCTGAAGAAAGAATATGAGGTAACGGGTCTGAAGGGTCTGGAAGAGATCGACGTATTCGAGAACATCGAATTCACGTATGACAGAGGCACACCTTTCCTGAGAGTCAAGGAAGTAAACAACGACAACATGGACAAGATGGTCGTTGACAACGTAAACTTCCTGATCGAGAACGGCGACAGCCTGAAGGTGGGCGACAAGTTCACAGTAAAGGCTTACAGTTACAGCCTGAATTCACAGGGCTACAAGATCAAGGGCGAACCTGATGAAGACGGTTATGTAACGAAGGAATTCACCGTTGAGGACACCATGCCCGCTTATGTAACTGCTGACAACGCTAAGGACGCTTACAACAGTGCTGATCTCCAGGACATCATCGCTGATGAGGAAACTGAGATCAAGACCAAGCTGCAGGGCACTTCCGCAGGCTGGCTGTGGAACGAGACAAACGTTGATTACAAGGGCACGGTCGAGAAGATCGACAGCATGGTACTGAAGGACGTATACGTTGCATTCACTTCCAAGAACAATTACAGCAACGTAAGCGGCTATATAAACAGAGTATACGGTCTGTATGAGGTAAAGGTAAAGACAGATGACGAGGAAGAAAGTTCCGCAACACTGTACGCACTGATCTACATGGACAACATACTCACAGCAGACGGCAAGTTCTACCGCAGCAGCGAGTATGATACCATGGATTACTACTTCTACGGCACAATGAACGACTTCAACAAGGAAGTTCTGGGCAAGGAAGGCTACACCGTTACAAAGAGCGGTTCTTCCGAACCTGACGTTATAGAGGAAGATTCAAAGCCTGAGGAGACCACCACTACCACTGCTAAGGAAGAAGATTCCAAGGCAGAGGAGAGTTCGGCTAAGGAGGAAGAGTCTAAGGCTGAGGAGTCTGAGGCTGAGGAGTCCGCAGCAGAGGAGGAGTCTGAAGCTGAGGAAACTGCTGAGACCGAGGCACCCGAGGAATCCGCAGCAGAGGAAGAGACCGAGAAGGCAAGCTGATCGGGATAGACCGAAAACACAAGCCCCCGTTTTGATGATGGGGGCTTTTTTGCGGCTTATACCACACGAAAAGCCCCGAAGCATTTTGAAAATGCTTCGGGGCTTGGAATGTTTATGGGGGTTCAGCGCTTATCCTGCGCTATCAGTTTGCGTATGGCTTCGACTGCGCATTTTATAGCTTTTGAGGAATCATTAGTCATGGTATCGGGCATATTATGGTAGGAACGTTCCATGTTCCACAATGCGGTAAGCACCGCACCGCAGCGCACGCCCAGCACCTGTCCCACGGCAAATACCGCCGCACACTCCATCTCGGAGGCAAGGCAGCCGCATTTTACAAAGCTTTCCCAGCGGGGTATGAGGGTGCTTGCCACGCCCGACCTTTCGGGTTCGACCTGACCATAGAAGCTGTCCTTCGACTGCACCACGCCTACGTGGTAACGGCAGCCGTCCTTATCCTCGGTGAGATCGTCTGCTGAGTTTGCCAGCGCTTTTATGACATCATAGTCTGCTGCTGCGGGGTAGCCTTCGGGGAGATAGTCCCTCGTGGTGCCCTCACAGCGGACAGCGCTGCCTGCTATGACAAGGTCGCCGCCCCAGACTTTCAGGTTCATGCCGCCGCAGGTGCCCACACGAATGAAGGTATCAGCGCCGCATTTTACCAGTTCTTCAACGGCTATCGACGCAGAAGGTCCGCCGATGCCTGAGGAACAAACGGTGACTTTCTCGCCGTCAAGGAAGCCTGTATACACATTGAATTCCCTGTTCTGCGCCACCTGCTTTGCGTCATCGAGAAGTGCGGCGATGGGCGGTACCCTGCCAGGGTCGCCCGGAAGTATAACATATCTGCCGACCTCATCGGGCAGAGTTTTTATGTGGAACTGTCTTTCACCATCAAGCAAAGATGCCATAGCTGGACCTCCTTTTATGTCGTTTAATATAAAACATGGTTATACCGCTGACACACCAAACAGGCTTTTGATGGGGTAACAATAGCTAACTGTATTCTTTTCCCCCGCCTTCGGCGGGGGAAAAGAATACACCACAATACTTATATCTCGTTACACAGGTGTATGAATTGGTGTGTTGAAGGGATAGCCATAATATAAAATAAACAGCAAGTCGGGACTGCTGTGTGCCTTCCCGACATTGCTTTGCATGTTATGTTTTATCAGCGTCAGTTCAGCTGATTATAGTCGTTATCGTTATAGTTATTTGAATAGCCGCCGTTATAGCTGTTGGTGTTTACATAGCCGTTATTATTATAACTGTTATTGAAGCCGCTGCTGTAACTGCCGTTATTGTTATAGCTGCTGCCGTTGTTGAAGGAATTGTAGTTATTGGCGCTGTTATAGCTGCCAAAGTTATTGTTGTAATTATTGTTGAAGTTATTGCTGCTGCCTGCAACAGCCGAACCAAGCATAGCATCACGGACTGTCATGTTATTATTGCGTGCCTTTCGGAAAACAGAAAGTGCCGATATGACCACTATAAAGCCGAAAACGCAGAACAAGGCGGGCATTACAACTGAAAAAGCTGTTACCCTTTCATTCTCTGTGAAATGCTCGGTGGGCTTGGCGGGGTTGTAGTAAACGCCCATAGTATCGCCAACTTCACGCCTTTCACCTGAACTGAGTGTGGTCTTGCCGCTGTATTCGGAATCATTTGCCTCGAATACATACGAGGTCACATAAACATAATAATATGTTCTGTGCTTGCCTGATTTTCTGCTGCGCCTTTCCGAACTTACGCTTGTGACAACTGCGCTTGCGCTTGACGTGCAGCGCTCCTGCATCTTCTTTTCAGCCCTTGCCGATAATATTCCCGCTGCTGCCACCGCTGCGAATATAAGACCGAAAATGATCGTTAAAACAGGGTGGTTCCTGCCTGATCTGATCCTTGCCATTTTGTTTACCTCCGTTATGATGTATTTTTATAGTAAACGACATTAGATTTTCGACATAAACTGCTTACAGCTGCCGTCGTCTTGGCTGCTGTGAGCAGGATATGTCAGAAAATCTTTGTCGTTTAATATATCTTATACATACATGATATCACAGGTCACAAAGATTTTCCACCAACTATTATTTGCAATTGCGCAACAACAGGTTGCATCACATCAGCCAGGGTTCTTCCTGCCTTCTCTCCTCGGAACGGTTTTTCTTTGCGGCAGCTGCAATGACAGCGAAGACCACAACGCCCATCACGATCATAACAGAACCTATCACGATGAATACCAGGCTGAACATTCGGGTATTGGTATCTCCCGGGACATAGACCACTGAAGGGTCATCGGGGGATATCATGATATCGACCTCATCGCCCGTATGGTATTTGGGCATGTTCGTATAGATACTGCTTGAATAGGTATACTGCTGACCGTTATACTCATAGCGGTAGACAGGCGTGCTGGTATCATCGCCGCTGCCCTGCTTCATGTCGATGACTTTTGCACTGACCTCAACGGTGCAGACTTCCTTCGCCTTATTGATGCCGCCCCTTATCACAAAGCCTATGCCTGCGAACACGCCGCCCACAAACATCATAACGACCAGCACGATGACTGCGGCTGTCATAGACGAAGAACTGCTTCTGCCCGCATACCTTCTGTTAGCATAGTACATAGTCATTTCACCATTTTCATGGAGATATCGAACGCCTTTACGGAATGTGTCAGTGCGCCCAGCGAAATGATATCCACGCCTGTTTCTGCGATATTCCTGATGGTCTGCTCGGTGACATTGCCCGAAGCTTCAAGCAGTGCCCTGCCGTCAACGAACTTAACGGCTTCTGCCATTTCCTCACAGCTCATATTATCGAGCATGATTATCTCAACGCCGAGATCGAGGGCTTCCCTGACCATATCGAGGTCGGAAGCTTCTACCTCTATTTTAATGGTATGACCCATTTTCTCCCTGAGTGCATTTACGGCGCCTGTCATGCTGCCGTAGGCATCAAGGTGGGTATCCTTGAGCATTGCGCAGTCTGAAAGATTATATCTGTGGTTCCTGCCGCCGCCCACGGTGACAGCGTATTTCTGTATCACCCTGAGACCAGGGAGGGTCTTTCTGGTATCAGCGACGCTTGCCTTTGTGCCTGCGACCAGCTGCACACACTTATTGGTGGCAGTGGCTATGCCCGACATGTGCTGCACCAGATTGAGTGCAGTGCGCTCACCTTTCAGCAGTGCCCTGGTGGGACCTGTTATCTCGGCGATGATGTCGCCTTTCTGGACTATCTCGCCGTCATGTATAAAAATGCGGAAGCTCACACGCTCATCGAGCAGCTTGAAGACCCTCATAGCCACATCTATCCCGCAGAGAACGCCTTCGTCCTTTGAAACGTATTTTGCGGTGCTGACCGCATCTTCGTCCACCAGCAGGTCGGTGGTAACGTCGATATAATTTATATCTTCAAGCAAAGCTGTTTTTATGATATCATCTATCTGGAATTGCATCAATCTCATGCCGTCTCCTCCGTTTTTCCGACAGCAGCGGCTGCCTGTATTTTAAGTTGTGTTGTTATCATCAGAAGCCGTGTTCGTAGTCAACATAGTCCAGCGGTACACTGCTGAATGCTATCTCGACAGCTTCGGTGAGCACGATATATGCCACAGTCGCAAGGCTTCTTGCTTCGACATAGTCCCTGTCTATCTTATAATCGCCCTTGACCAGCATTTCCCTGATATGGGCAACTCTTGTCAGGCTGTCCTGAAGGCTGCCTATATCCGGCAGAACAAAGTAGGACTTCTGCATGAGCGACCTTATCTCACGCCTGAGACCCGAGGGGATATGTGGCGCATCGCTGTTGATCTGATAGGGGTAGCTTTCGAGCGGCTTGTTCTTATCAAGCTTTTCTGCGATATCCGCTGCTGCCCTGCGTGAGAATACCAGAGCTTCAAGCAGAGAATTGCTGGCAAGCCTGTTATTGCCGTGTACGCCTGTGTGCGAGCATTCGCCGCAGGCATAGAGGCCGTCTATCTTGGTGCGGGCGTAGGTATCCACATTTATGCCGCCCATGAGGTAATGGTGGCAGGGGAAAATTGGCACAGGCTCCTTAGTCATATCATAGCCTGCTTCGAGCAGGTTCTTGTATATCATGGGGAAACGATCCCTGACAAACTCGGGGTCCTTATGGGAGATATCTATGTAGAATTCGTCCGAACCCGTTCTTCTGGCTTCAAATATTATGGAATGGGAGACCACATCACGGGGAGCAAGCTCCAGTCTGCGGTCGTAATTCTGCATGAAACGCTCTTTATTGCAGTTTAACAGGTACGCACCCTCGCCACGCACAGCTTCGGAGATGAGGAAGCACTCACGGGTCTTGCGGTTGTTGAAAGCGGTGGGGTGGAACTGGATATAGCTGAGGTGCTTTATCTCGGCGCCCATATCGTAAGCCTTTGCAATGCCGTCACCCGTAGCGATGGCAGAGTTGGTGGTGAACTCATAGACCCTGCCTATACCGCCTGTGGCAAATATCGCCTTATGGGAATTGCAGGTGATATACTCGCCGTCCTTCAGCACGAGGAACGAGAAACCGTCGCCCACTTTATGGCAGTCGCACATCAGCGCATTCTCCCATATCTCAACATTGGGGAGAGTCTGCACATAAGCCAGCAGCTTAGTCTCTATCTCGTAACCTGTTGCGTCCTTATGGTGGAATATGCGGTGTTTGCCGTGACCGCCCTCGAGCGTGCGGTGGTAGTCACCATCAGGCTTTTTATCGAACTCGACGCCCAGCTTGATTATCCTGTCGATATCCTGAGCGGCTTCGGTAACAAGCACCTCGGTGGACTCGGGGTCATTCTCAAAACCGCCCGCAATGAACGTATCTTCCTTGTGAAGTGCGGGGGAATCATCGGGGCTTTTGTAGACACCTGCGATACCGCCCTGTGCCAGCGATGAATTGCACAATGTGAGCTCACGCTTAGCCAGCACCAGCACTTTCATATCTGCGGGGAGATTGATGGCGCCGTAAAGACCCGAAGCACCGCAGCCCGCTATAATAACATCAAAATTCTTGCTCATAAAGCATTACCCTCTTTGCTATGCAGAGATATTCGATACCGCCGCAGGCAGCTGTTCCGCCTGACGATATACTTATTTCATTATATCACAACATCGTTCGGATTTCAATAGCATTTGAAAAAAAGTGGAAGGATTTTGGGTAATGCATAATTTTTGGCAGGGCGGCAAGGTTTACGGCAAAGTCGGGTAGAATGGCAAACAGCGAAGTGCTCACGATGACGCAGTCAACGTTGGTGCCTTTAAAGTTTTTTTGTGCCCGCAGGGAGGGACGACCGTAGGGTGCAAAAAAGCTTTAAGCTGCAACAGGCACAGAAGTCGAAGCGCAACATCAGCAAAGCTGATGTTTGGGGTATGGGGGCTGTGCCCCCATTTTAAATAATAGTGCATGGCGGGGAGTGGGTCAGGACAGCGGGATATATGGCGGGAATGGGGTTAGAATGGCAAGGCTGGCAGCGAAGTCGGGTAGAATGGCAAACAGCGAGGATACCGACCCTTGGA
>CAMNMO010000091.1 GCA_946544695.1 uncultured Ruminococcus sp.
CCGCCCGCCCACAGGCAATTGTTGTTCTGACATATCATATAACACAGACCGCAGCCGCAGCCGAGCCTGCACCCGAAACATCGTTGTTATCCGCCTTAGAGCCGCTGCCGGGCAGGATCCTGAAAACAAAAATGTAGACCCAGAAACATAAAAGCAGCACCGAAATGACGTTAGCCACAGCGCTGAGACCCTTAGTCAGCGATTTTTTAACGATGAATCTGATCTTCTTGCCGTTTTTCTCACGGCTCAGTGCATTGAAAAAACTGAGGAACCAGTAAGAACCTATCCAGATAGGCGCAAACAGCAAAAATCCGAAAGTGTAAGTCAATTTATCCCTGTATGCCATAAAGGATACCACACCCGCCGCCAGACAAGCGGCAATGCAAACGGTATAGCAAATGAGAGCAAGAGATCTTCTGGCTTTCATAGTATCAACACCCCCTAAAGAAACAAATAAAAAAGCCCGTGTAAGAATAATCTCACACGGGACGTCAAAAACGTGGTTCCACCCTGATTCGCACAGCGCAGTCGTGCCGCACCGTACCTCATTTCGCCTTTAACGCAGACCTGCGGCGTGTATTGAACGCACTCGGGGGCGGTGTCCTCGCTGCCAATGCCTGCCGTAATTTCAGCACCATACGGCTCTCTGTAAAACACTATCATGCAGTGCGGCTTCCCCTTCAAAGTTTTAAGATATAACAGCCCAGCTATCACTGCGCCTGTTATCATTCTAACACCGAAACCCCCTTTTGTCAAGGGGGAATTTTTAGCGTGTCCGAAATTTTTTTGTTTTTTTGGTAGAATAACTAAAAAACAACTTGACAATTTACGTGATTTGTTATACAATAATATTATGCATTATATTTTTTTATCGGTCTGCCAAAGCATAAAAGCAGAGGCGGCTTGCCATAAAATTAAATTTTGCTAATGTATCTTTACAATTTAATATCGGGCAGAGGTTTTCCCGATGAGCGCAGGGCGCTGCGAGCAGGGGAAAGGCTCTGTACTTTCAAGAAGGAGGAATGCTATACAATGGGTATTGGATTAACGATAGGTCTTTGTGTAGCGGCTCTTGTTCTTGGCGCAGCCATCAGCGGCTATATTTGTTTTAAGAAGGGAATCGACTATCGTAAGGAGACTGCCGAAGCAGCCATAGGCTCGGCAGAGGCAGAAGCTGAAAAGATAGTGGAGGAAGCGAAGAAAAACGCTGAAACTCTTAAAAAGTCTGCATTGGTGGAGGCAAAGGACGAAATACATAAGTCCCGCCAGGAAACCGAAAAAGAGCTGAAGGAAAGAAGAAGTGAAGTATCCCGACAGGAAAGAAGGATCCAGCAGAAGGAAGAAAGCATCGACAGGAAGCTGGATAATCTGGAGAAGAAGGAAGAAACGCTTCAGAAGAAGCTGAAGTCCGCCGACGAAAAGGTGGCTGAAGCTGAACGCATCAAGCATTCGCAGCTGGATATGCTGGAGAAGATCTCAGGACTGACGGTCGAGCAGGCAAAGGAATACCTGCTGAGCCAGCTGGAAGGCGATCTGGTACACGAGAAGGCAGTAAAGATAGCCAACTACGAAGCACAGATCAAGGACGAATGCGACGCCAAAGCAAGGCAGTATATCTCACTGGCTATCGCCAGATGTGCAGCAGATCAGGTTTCTGAGACAGCCGTTTCTGTTGTGGCACTGCCCAACGATGAGATGAAGGGTAGGATAATCGGCAGAGAAGGACGCAATATCCGCACCATCGAAACTCTGACAGGCGTAGACCTGATAATCGACGATACTCCCGAGGCTATCACCATTTCCTGCTTCGATCAGGTAAGGCGTGAGGTCGCAAGGATAGCGCTTGAAAAGCTTATCCAGGACGGCAGGATTCACCCCACCCGCATCGAGGAGATGGTAGAGAAAGCCAAGCGTGAGGTTGAGCTGAAGATCAAGCAGGAAGGTGAAAGAGCAGTACTTGAGACCAACGTACACGGTCTTAATCACGAGCTCATCAAGCTGCTGGGTCGACTCAGGTTCCGTACCAGCTACCGCCAGAACGTGCTGAATCATTCTATCGAGGTCGCACACCTGGCAGGCATGATGGCATCAGAACTTGGCGTAGATGCTAATCTTGCGAGAAGAGCAGGACTGCTCCATGATATAGGTAAGGCGCTCAGCTACGAGATCGAAGGATCACACGTACAGATAGGCGTCGATGTATGTAAGAAGTACAAGGAAAGTCCCGACGTTATCCACGCTATCGAAGCACATCACGGTGACGTTGAGACAAGAACTGTCGTTGCAGCACTGGTTCAGGCAGCAGATGCCATATCTGCCGCAAGACCTGGCGCAAGAAGTGAGAATTATGAGAACTATATCAAGAGACTTCAGAAGCTCGAAGAGATCTGCACATCTTATGACGGCGTAGAGAAATCATTCGCTATCCAGGCAGGTCGTGAGGTAAGGATAATGATACAGCCCGAAAAGATCAATGACGAAAAGATGGTATTGGTCGCAAGGGAGATCGCAAAGAGGATAGAGACAGAAATGGACTATCCGGGACAGATCAAGGTAAACCTTATCAGAGAGAGCCGAGTAGTGGAGTATGCCAAGTAAGGCTTGACAGCGGCGGACAGGGCAATACCTGTCCGCTTTTTTATTAGAAAAAAACTGCGCACCGCTTTGCAGTGCACAGAAGTTATAAACTATATGTATAGTAAACGACATATAAATTTTCACTTAGACCGAGCGCAAAGCCTGTGGTTTTTGGCTTTGTGGTCGGGATAAGTCAGAAAATTTATGACGTTTAATATAATTATGGCTATCCCGCCGCAGCACCATACCAAACAGCCTTTCGGCGGGCGTAACAATGATCTTATCTTGTTACATAGGTGTATAGAAATGGTGTACCTGAGGTATGACCATTTACGGGATTAAAAGGGAATTTGATTCGGAGGCTTTATAATGGCTAAAAAAGAAAAAAAGACAGATACGCCGAATCAGGGGCATAAGCACCTGTTCGGCACCACCGAGAAATCGGATTTTATATTGAATATGGACTTTGACGGCGCCCAGAAAATGTGCAGCCGTTTCTGCATGCTGGCGATCATCATCGCAACAGCTGTGCTCATACCCTCATACTACACACGCTCCGTCGTGATGTATTACGAGGACGTCGCACCCCATTACCTCAGCGAGAATTTCATATTCTATTCCGCTGCAATGGTCATGCTGGCAGGCGGCGTGGGATACCTGGTGTTCAACGTGGCAAGGCAGAAAGGCCTCGTGGATATAAAAGGCAATAAGCTGCTGGCACTGCCGATAGTGTGCATGGTCTGCACACTCATCTCAGTGGTCGCTGCAATATCCCCCGAAAGAAAACATGATGCGTTCTTCGGTTACGTCAGCAGACACGACGGCTTCCTTATGACCTTCGGCTGCTTCGGTCTTTTCGCAGTGGCTGCCGCTCTCAGCGACGGCGAACGCAAGAAAAAACTGGCTGACTTCATCGTCGGCGTGGGTCTGTTCCAGTCCCTCGTCGGTATCCTCGAAGTCGTACCCGCCACATCGGGCTTGTTCCGCAATTACTTCGACAGACTCTTTATCAGAAGAGATACCGTCCCCGATACCGCCGCAGGCGAATTCTTCGTCTCCACCGACGAGGATCCCCTCAACGCAGGTATCTATATCCACGAAAAAGCAGCCAGCGGCTTCCTTACTTCCCCCCACGCACTGGCAGCACTCCTGACCATCGCATTTGCGATAGCACTGGGCGGCATCGCCTTCGACAGCAGCAAAAAAAGACGCATCTTCTACTGCATCGCCGCTCCCGTCATGGCTGCGGCCGCATGTCTCACTAAGGTCTGGGCAGGCGTCCTCTGCATAGCTGCGGCTGCACTGTTCGTCACCGTTTTCGCCATCGTCAAGGCTGCAAAGGGCAGCAAGGGCGCACTGGCAGTGCTGATACCCGTTGCTTGCTCGGGCATCGCAGCAGGCGCACTGTTCGGTACAGGTGCTTCAAAGTTCATGGACGAAGCCGTCATCTTCACCGACAGCTACGTTGTCCGCAGCACAAGTCTCGACCAGCGATATGACTACATCATGGGTCTGACCGATAAGGATACCGACGACAGGAACATCTATGATTACCTGTTCGGTGACGGCGAGAACATCATCGCAGCTAACCCCGTATTAGGCGTCGGCCCCGATGTCTGCATCTACTGCACCAACGATTACAAGCTCTCCACCGACCGTATGTATAACGAGTACATCGACTTCATGGCTCAGAAGGGCATTCTCAATATGGCGCTGTTCGGAGCTTTCCTGCTCATCACCGTCATCAAGGGCTTCAAGCTGCTGGCAGGCTTTGTCGGCGGCAAGGGCGACTGGGTGTCTGCCGCAGCACTGGCAGCAGTGCTGGCATTCATGGTGCAGGCGTGGTTCAATACCAGCTGGTTCAGTGCCTCCTACCTGTTCTTCATCGCAGCAGGTCTCTGCTGGGACGTTTCCGTCAGGGAAGAAAGCAAAAAGCCCGCCTGATATCATACCAAACAGCAAAGCCTTTCCCCGCACTCAGCGGAGAAAGGCTTTTTCTCATGCTTTTATAGTAAACGACATTAGATTTTCGACATAAACTGCTTACAGCTGCCGTCGTCTTGGCTGCTGTGAGCAGGATATGTCAGAAAATCTTTGTCGTTTAATATATTTGTCGTCCTTCACTTTCAGCTTGCCGTTATCGTCCAGCCACTGCCCCTTGTAGTCATGTCTCGTGCTGCAAGTGAAGCACAGGTCTATTATTATCTTGTCATTTACCGTGTCAATGTGGAAGTACAGCGGCTCACCGTCCTCAGCCTTTTCCTCCAGCTCGTAATAGTAGTCCGTGCCGTTGCTGCTCGGAAAATAGTAAGTTGCATTCGGCTCCCCGAACTTTTCCTTCAGTCCCATCAGCGAACGCTCTGTCTCCAGCACCTTCAGCATCTCATCAAAACTGCGCTTCCCCGTATCGTTATATATCACAGGGAAACCGTCTATTATGCGGCACTCAGCCGACGGGTCCTCAGCGCTCGTGCGGCAGTATACCATAGCGTCCTCATCTATGTTGTCCCTCGCCGCCATTCTTTCGGCACGGGCTATCGAGCTCTCCACAGTAAACTTTGTTATGCCCACATTCTCGGGCTCGTTCTCATTTACAAACATCGCCTCTATGATGACATAATACGTCTCGCCGTCCTTCCTGACGACTCCGCTTCCGAAGAATTTCTTCGTCTCTTTTCCGTCATCATATCTGCCGTCCATCGCAGGGCTTTCAAAATCAAATTCTCCCTCAGCCAGTCCCCCGGGGTACTCCGCCAGGAAACTGTCTAACTGCCTGCTGAGTTCAGCCTTGTCTGCCGTCTCGGGGAAATAGCTTATCAGCCTTTCCTTGTCTCCTGCATCAGCCGCCTCGAACATCGGTCCCAGACATTCCTCCTGTGCCTGTCTTTCGTAGGTGCGCTCGTTCTTCCACTTTTCCACGAAGCTGTCATACCTGCTTATCCTTATGTCTCTGGCAACATTGGCTATCGCCCCCGTCACCGCCAGACCAGATAATATGCTGACAGGCACGAAGAATATCACCAGTCCTATCACCAGTCCCGCAAATCTCTGCTTCTGACCGTTCTTCTTCCGCTTTCTCATTCTCACCAGCGAAACAATGGTCACTATGGCGCCCACCAGTCCTATGGCAGCAAGTATCGCCAGTATGAACAGTATAAATAAAATAAACATTGATGCAAAAGCCATTTTCTGTCTCCTTTAAAACCGTCCTCTTTCTCTTTTTTTATGATATCGCCGTCCGTTCGCACGGAAGATTCCCCTGCCGACCGTTTCATTTTCCGTTATAACATCACCAATTGCGTCATATCAGCACCACTGCCACATTCTGCAATATGGTTATACCGCTTACACACCAAACTAAACAGCCTACCGGCGGGCATTAACAATAGTCGGCGTTTTTCTCTCCCCCGCCGAAGGCGGGGGAGAGAAAACATCTCAATAAATTTTACTTGTTATATTTATATTCTTAGTGGTGTTTTAAAGGGATAACCACATTCTGCAATGCAGCCGCCCCTTTATCACGCCGCCGAAACATCAGTATTCATGCCGTTATCGACAGCAAGCCGTCTCACAGCGTCACTCTGTACATATTTTCCAGCGCCGTGTTCGCAGCCCTCGTCACCGTAAAATTGTTAAAATGTATGCCGTTGATGGCATCAGCGTATATGTTTATCAGCTCGTCATTTTCCATCGCAGGCGTCATGGTCTTCAGCCTGCCTTCGTTCATCATCATGCGGTTCGCCTTGTACTCAATGCCGTCCAGCATCTCCCTTGCTTCAAGGGTCTCCTCAGCAGCCCTGCTTACAGGCACCCCCTTCGACATGCCCAGCTTCGCCGCCATATCCGCACTGTTTATCAGGTATTCCAGCAGCTGTCCCGATTCCGCAGGATTCTTTGTGTCCCTGCGTATCGCATAAAGCCCCGTGGGCTTCTCATACCAGCCGTATCCCAGATAATCTTCGCTCGTCAGGTACGGTCCCAGCTCCAGTTCCATTTTCAGGTCCTCCGCCGCCGTCTCGAAATACCCGGGGTCTGATGTCCACGATACCGTCCCCGCCATTCTCAGCATGGTGAAATCACGCCTGTCGTATTCCCTGCCCAGCTTAGTCACCTTTTCGTCCAGCAGCCTTTTGCTGAAATCCAGCATCGTCACCATGTCGTCGTATGTCAGTATCAGCTTTCCGCTGTCATCGAACACCTTCCTGCCCGTCGTCTGTTCCAGATAAGCACACGCCGTCAGCCAGAAGAACTTCTCTGTCAGCGCCAGTTCATAAACGCCGTCCCTTCTCAGCACTACCGCATTTTCAAACAGGTCGTCCCATGTCTGCGGCACATTCAGGTCATAGCTGTCCAGCAGCGTCTTGTTGTATATGAACGTCGGCGTGTTGAACCCGTAGGGCACAGCCTGCAATTTTCCGTCTATGCGTCCGCAGGCAAGGGTGTTTTCAGGGTAGGTCGAAAGGTCTATATCCAGCTCCGAAAGGTCATAAAAGCCCTCGCCCTCATGCGTGTACTGATACAGCCAGTCGTAATTCAGCTGCATCACATCAGCCTCCGTGCCCGAATATATCTGCGTGTCCATCTTCGACTTGAATCCGCTGAACTCCGAATACTTCGGTCTTACGGTTATCCCCGTCTCCTCGGTGAACCCATTCAGCCCGCTCAGTGTGCGCTCGTTGCGGTCATCGTTGCCCCACCACGAAAAACTTATCTCGATGCGCTCATCGCTCTCGGTGATGACCCTTTCATGGCAGCTGCACAGACCCAGGCTGACAGCACCCGCCGTCAGTATGGCAGCTGTTTTTTTCAAAACAGAATGCTTTACCATTTGTGCGCACCCTTCTCCTTCTTGTATATAGCGTAACTCTTTTCGTCATCGCTGATAGCTTCGTTCATCGCCTTTTCAGCCATGCTGTAAAGGTCGTCATAATCCGTGCTGCTGTGGGGATATATCGCCGCACCTATGCAGATGTGCATGTCCCCTTCGTTTGCCAGTGTTATCGAATTTAATGCCTCGCTCAGCTGCACAAGGCTCTCCCTCAGCGTGTCATTCGCTTTGAACAGGTCGTACTGCGTGTAGTCCGCCATCACCAGGAACTCTCCCTCGCCTGTTCTGCCCACTATGTTCTTCGATGAAGGGTCGTCCGTCCCGAAAAACTCAGCCAGTCCACGGTAAGTCTTTATTATCGCACCGTTGTAGCCCGAACGCCCGTACCGCTTTTCCATCTCGCCCAGATTCGTTATCCTCACCAGCGCCAGCATGAACGTCGAACCCGAAACGCAGGTCTCCAGCCTGTCTGCCACCAGGTTCTCCGCCTCCTCAGCATTCGTTATGCCCGTCAGCATATCCACCTCGGGCGCCGACATCGAGTTCCCGCTGAATCCCTGATCGTCCTTCATATTCACTAAGAATACTACTATCACTACCATCACTGTCAGCACCATCACCACAGCCGTCTCCAGCGCCAGCTTCTTGTAAAGCTCAAAGGTGCCCGTCATGTCCTTCATCAGCACCACCTGCCAGCCGTTGTCCAGCGTCTTTCCCGCCTGTACAGATGTGTCTGTCACTATGGCATAGCTGTCACTGTCTATCACCTCAGGGAAAAGCTCCTCCTCAGTGTTGCTGATCGTCATTATCCTCGCACCAGTGTTGTCCGTTAGTATCAGCTTTGAATTCTCTATCCTGTCAGCAGATGCCACCATGTACCTCAGTTCCTCAGTGTAAAATCCCCCCAGGAACAGCGTGTGGTCATTTGCCTGTGATATGTACAGCACCTTGCTTGTATCGCCGTCAATGCCTGTCACCCACACCCTGCGCTTGCCGCCCAGCAGTTCTTTCAGCACGGGGTAGACTTTTCCGTCATCATCACAAAGCATCTCCTTTGTGCCCTCCGAAAACTTGCCTGCCGCCGCATCATTGCGGTAAAGCAGCGTAAAATCGCAGTAATTGTCGATAAGGCTAAGTGCAGTCACCTTTTCCTTCAGCTCAGCAAGTTCCTGTGATATCTCATATTCGTTGTTTCTCGAATAATCCGCCGCATCAAAACTCATGCTCTCCTGATCTGCAAGCAGCGTCACGCTTGCATCTTCAAGCTTTGTGAACTGCATGTCCAGTCCCGCCGCAGCCTGTTCCGCAGAAGTTTTAAGAAGTTCAGCTTCATTTTCCAGCTGTTTGTCATAATGTACATAACCCGTATAACTCAGGCAAGCCGCACAAACCACAGCCAGTATCAGTGTCAGCATCACCGACAGCGTCCGTCTCGACCTCCTGCCGCCCTGCTTTTTATTATCCTTTTCCAAAATAACTCCCTCAAATATACAGCCGCCCTCAAGGGGCACCACTATCCGCAGCCCGTCCCGCCGAAGCATCGCACAGCACAGACCCATATTTCAATGTATACACATTTATTATAACACACCTTCCCTCCGAATTAATTATTAATTTGTAAATTATTAACGCAAATTTGCAAATATAGCTATCTAAACAGACTTATTCAAAATGGGGGCACAGCCCCCAAGCCCCCACGCTTCGGATACGCTCCCACCTAATCCTTGGAGAAATTTCGCTTGCTGC
>CAMNMO010000092.1 GCA_946544695.1 uncultured Ruminococcus sp.
CTTGGATTCCTCTGCCTTAGACTCCTCAGCCTTGCTTTCTTCAGCCTTAGACTCCTCTGCCTTGCTTTCCTCAGCCTTAGACTCTTCTTCAGCCTTGCTTTCCTCAGTCTCAGCTGCAACGGGAGCGCCGAAGTCGATGGTCATGGAAAGAGTACCGCCCTTGAAAGCGCCCTCTTCGTCCCAGCCTGCTACCTCGGGGCGAGCGGGGATAGTAACCTCACCTGTCTCCTTGTCAACTTCATCGGTAGGTCTGATATGGATACGGAAACCGCTTTCCTTATCCTGTTCAGCTACGGTTATAGCGTTTACAGAATCCAGTATGATCTCCTCGCCGTCGTTGGTAACGAACTTAGCATCGGAAATTGTAACATCATAAGGGAAGCTGTCTTCGGGCAGGTTGCATACCATAACGCCCATGTCGCCCAGTGTGCCCTTGCCTTCCATAGTGGTATCGGTCAGGACTTCATTGATAGAGTAGTTGATCTCGATCTTACCGTCCTCTGTGATACCGCACCAGTCGCCCTGGTTCCACTTCCACTGCTGGCTCATGTAGAAGCCCATAGCACCTACGCTGAACCAACCGTCGTTCTTGTCGGTCTCAGTCTTGCTGGGGTAAACGACATCACTGAGTTTTGTAGCAGAAACTGAAACTGCCATCATTGATGCAGCGATTACTGCTGCGGACAGACCTGCAATGATCCTTTTTGCCTTCATGTTCTATTCCTCCGTATTTCACATTATTTTTCAGGGTCATTCCTTCCCCTTACCTTGATTAGAGTATATCCTAAATCGCTTAATATTTATATCAAAAAAATAATTTTAATATTCAAAAGTTAATATAAACTGGAAACGTTTACTTGGTGCATATAGACGTGGGCATGCCGTCTGTTTTATATATTCGGAGGTCACCGTTAATAGATAGTACACCCTTGAACAGCGCAGTACAGTTGGGGGTGTACTACACTGTACTGCCTGTGTGCAGTACACTTATGAACGGGCGCAGAACACTCGGACAGCTATATCCTGATGCATACTGCACTATGTGCATGTGTAAATTCGCCGCCTAATTGTATGATATGCTGAAGTTATAGCCGAATGCTTGACAAATCAGGGAGATGGTGGTAATCTATAAGTGTACTACGACAGATAATACACTTGGTACACATAGGACAGATGAAAAGAAACAACAAAAAAAGTCTGCGGGTGCAGGCAGAAAGGTCGGACAAAATGAGAGAGATATTGCCGTTGGCAGTCAGTGCGCTGGGCTTTTGCCTGTATCTTGCGGGATACGGCAAAAGCGGACATTATGAGGAAGAAAAAAGAGAAGAAGACGATATCTGATACATAATGTACTATTTTATAAGGAGGACAACGATGAAAAAGAAAGCAGCAGTTATATGCGCAGCGGCATTGGCACTGACCCTTACAGGCTGTGCACAGGATTTTACCATTGCCTATGGTGATTCGCAGATCTATTCTCAGGACGATATCAGCGCAGCACTTGGTACGTTGGAAGATTTTTTTGAGAGCGATGGATTTTACAGCAGGTGCGACCTGCACTCGCTGGAGTATGGCGGTGACGATTATGTTACCACAGATGAGCTTGACAACGCAGCACAGTGCTGTGAAGCTAAGGGACTTCCCGTACCCGACGAGGTCATCATGCTGGAGAGCAGTTTTCGGTCACCTATATTCGATACAGGTTCTATGAACAGATACACCGATTACAACTGGAACTGGTATCTCGGCAGATGTCAGGGCGGCAGCTGGTATGTATACAGCTGGGGTGAAGGTTAAGGAGGAATATAATGAACAGAGCAAAGATATTTGCAATGGCGGCTGTACTTTCGGTCCTGCTTTCAGGCTGCGGATCGGATCAGCAGTTTAAGACCAATATGGAATCGCAGAAGTACGGTCCCGATGATCTTCATTTTGCGACAAATTACATAAATGAAGATTTCGGGAAACTTGGATATGTTCTTGATGAGGTCGATTATCTGGGCGACAGTGACTGCGGCGAAGGCAAGGTCAATATGATAAACAAGATCTTTGATACCAAGTACACCGACTGCATGGGGTTCAGCTTTGATGCTCACGATTCCAGGAGTCCTGTATGGATAGTTAAAAATCTGGTCAGCGGCAGAGGCATACGCTTGGGCGGTCTTGATGACCAGCTGATATGGTTTGCCAGGACCGATGACGGAGAGTGGGAAAAGGTCTGGGAGGGCGAGATAGAATAGATAAAGTATGATGAGCCCGAACAGGTATAGTCTGCGGGTGGGCGGGCGGGGAAGCTGAATGTGTGACAGCACAGCGGCTCACCTGAAAAGAAAAACAGATAACGACTGCCCGCAGTAAGGGTGAAAGAAAAGAGACAGCACACCAAGGAACAACAAAACGATCTGATGAGAGGAGGAAAGCTCTTGATAAATATAGACCTGACAGGCAGGATCCCCATATACGAGCAGATCTGCAAAGGATTCTCAGAGCTGATAGGCAGCGGGGCTTTGCAGGAAAATGACAAACTGCCTGGGGCGAGAACACTTGCCAAAGAACTGGGACTCAATCCGAACACCGTTGCTAAGGCTTACAGCAGGCTGGAGCATGACGGCATAATCTATTCAGTGGCAGGCAAGGGCTGCTTTGTGGCTAAGCAGAAGGGGCATATCGAGAAAAAGCTGTTTGAAGCTTTCGATTCTGCCGCTGTTGCCGCCATGAGAGCAGGAGTTACTGCTGATGAGCTTAAAAAGCGTGTTGATGAGCTCGGTATGGAAGAGGAGGACAACGTATGATAGAGATAAAAGATGTCACCATGAGGTTTGACAAAAACAAGGGTGACAAAGAGCGCTTCACTGCTGTTGACCATGTCAGCATCGAGATACCCGATAGCTGCATCTACGGATTTCTCGGGTCGAACGGTGCAGGCAAAAGTACGCTCATGCGCCTTATGTGCGGTGTTTACCCTTGCAGTGAGGGAAGCATAAAGATAGACGGCAGAGAGGTATTCAACGACCCCGAAGCTAAGGGAAAGATATTCTTTGTCAATGACGAGACTATACAGTATTCCACATATACACTCAAGGATCTGAAAAATTACTATAAAAGCTACTACCCCGAGTTTTCCGATGAGGTGTTCGACAGGCTGACAGCTAAGTTGTCGCTGCCGCAGAACAAGCGCATGTCGCAGTTCTCAAAGGGTATGAAGCGTCAGGCAGTCGTCGTTGCGGCACTCAGCTGCAAGACAAAGTATATCATGCTCGATGAAGCCTTTGACGGTCTCGACCCTGCAATGAGAAAGATCATAAAGACTATGATAGTCGATGAACTGATGGACAGAAATGCAGCAATGATAGTGTCGTCTCACAACGTTGCCGAGATCAATGAGCTTTGTGACAGGGCTATGCTTATCCATCAGGGTCACCTGATATTTGCCAATGAGATAGACGAGATAAAGAGCAGCTTCTGCAAGGTGCAGACAGCACTCAGCGGCAAAGTGATGACAAAAGAAATGGCAGAACAGGCAGGTCTGAACATAATGCAGTTTTCGACCATGGGCAGTGTGGCACAGATGATCGCCAGGGGCAGCGCAGATGAATGCATCGCCAAACTGAGATCACTGTCTCCCATACTGCTTGAAGCAGTGCCGCTGACATTGGAGGAGATTTTCATATACGAGCTGGAGGTGCGAGGCTATGGCGCAGACATACTTAAAGAAGATTGATCTTGCCTCAAAGGCGGAATGCCGCAATAGACGAAAGATAAGACTTATACTGCTGATACTGACGATAGCAGGTTCACTTTTTGAGATAACGGAATACAAGGTCAGGTGGGCAGAAGATTTTAATTATAATTATGCCTACCTGCCCACATCGGGCAATCAGCCTTCTTTTGATGGCTTTCTCGGTATTTTCCTGATGTTCGTGGCAGCAGCCTGTGGTCTGTTCGCAGTGCACGGTGTGTTCAGTGACCTTACCTCAAAGCAGGTGTCGGACGTTCAGCTGTCACTCCCCATGAGCGCTAAGGACAGGTTCCTTTCAAAGCTGCTGGCTGTGTTCAAGCTTCACTTGCTGCCTATGATGATAGGCGGTGCAGCAGTCATAGTGATAGGCAGTGCTGTTCAGAATGGTTTTGACTGTATGGGTTATATAGTCAGATTCCAGCTGGTAACATTTGCCTGTGCACTGTTTGTAGATGCGATAAGCATATTCTGCATAAGCTGCTGCGGCGCTAAGGCTGAGGGCATATATACTTCGATAATCACAGGTTGCTGCGTGACTTTCACACCTATCCTGCTCGTTAATCTGACTACTAACAGATTCTCGGGTGTATCCAATACATTGATATCATTTAAAAAGCCATTCACTTTGTTTGGCGGAATGGTCATCTCGTGGGCTGAGAAGGAATATTTTATAAATGCTTCCGCATACGTCGAAGGTATACTGTATATCATCGGCAATATTATTGCAAGCTGCCTTCTGATATTTGCGACCTACTTCATCTATCGCAGGCGTGACGGCAGACAGGTCGGCAAGCCCATCGTTTACGGACTGTTCCTTGAACTGTTCATGCTTTGGGGACTTATCTCGCTGTTCACCATCGTGTTCTTCACAGGCGGCTGGCTTATAGGACTGACCATTTCGGCTATAATCTGCATTGTCATACGCATAGTGCTTGCAAGGGCAAAGATAACACCTGTACACTTCCTTGCATGGGTGCTGAAATATGCAGCTGCGCTGGCTTTGTTTATAGTTGTTGTAGCAGCGGCATATTTCACGGGCGGATTTGGCTGTTACAAGTTAAGACCTCACATATATCAGGAAGGCATCACCACATTTCAGGTGGAAACAAGTGAGCGTCCCAACGGAAAATACAGGTGTTTTCAAAGTGTCTGCAATGTCAGCAGCGCTGATGCCGATGATCAGGCAACAGCAGTAAGTCCCGATGAACTGCGTGAAAAGTACGAAGAGATCAATGCCCTGATAGATGATCACTATACACTCAGTGACCGCAGCCTGAAAGGTTTCTTGTATGTATTGAGTACAACAAACATGGTGGGAGTTAGTTCAGAAACGGAAAACAGTGTCAGAGTGACTGTAACTCACAGTGACGTAAAAGATGTGGATAGTGGTGATTATTACAATTTATCATTTTGGGTCAATGATGAACAGCTTCAGCAACTGAATGAAAGAGCGGGTTCTATATTACAAGAGATAGAATATTACGAGAGATAGAATACTGACACTTGCAAAACGGAGAGAAAAAATATATAATATAAATAGGAGACAACAAAGCAGGAGACAGGGGCAGTATGCCCTTGTCTCCTTTGCGGCTGACGGATATAAATGATCTTATGCGGCTTTTTCAACATTATCTGCTTGACCGTTCTGCCCGAACGATTTTTAAAACGTTAAAAAAACGCCGTTTTGCGCCGTCAGCATCATATTTTCCTTATTCATAAAAAAATTTTTAATTTTATGCAATCAACTCCATTGCCCGATCGTATTATAGGTGAAGATCTTCAAAAAGCAAATTTCCCGGGAGGTTGAAAAATGGTATACAGCATTGATGAAGTGGTCGACCGCTACGCCGACCATATATACCGAGCGGCTTACGCCTATCTGGGCGGGAGCGGAGACGCAGAGGACGTAGTCAGCGATGTGCTGATGAAGTATTTTTCGATGTGCGAGATGCTTGATATCGAAAGCGATGAGCATCTTAAAGCATGGCTGCTGCGGGTCACCATAAACCGCTGCAAGGATATACTGAAGTCTGCACGATGGAAGCGGACGGAAGTTCTTACGGATACACACAAAGCAGATTTCGGCTGGTCAGAGCGTGAACTGGACGTTCAGAAGGCGCTTGGCAGCCTTAGCGAAAAGTATCGTGCAGTCGTATACCTTTACTATTATGAGGAGTACAAAACAGAGGAGATAGCAGGCATTCTGGGGCTGCCTAAAGGCACAGTGGTGTCAAGGCTCGACAGAGCAAGAAAACAGCTTCGGGAACTGCTGGCAGACTACGGAGAGGAGATGAGCGTATGAGTGAGATAAAAAACAGCTATGATAGGATAGCAATGAACGCAGCACAGAAATCTGCACTGAAAACCACGCTCTACAAAAACTTCCCCCAGTATGCCGACGACGATAAGGGCAGAGCGGAGGTCATCATTATGAATAAGGAAAACAATATATCGGTAAACAACTCGGACGGAGCAAAAATAAAAAGCAGAAAGCGTGCAGGCAGCATAGTTGCTGCGGCAGCGGCACTGGTCATTGCAGGTTCGATGGGTGCACGTATCGCTCAGGTGAAAATGGCGGGCATGCAGGACGAGTATAAGAAAATGGCAGAGTCAGGAAACAACGAGGACGTTTTAAACGGCAATGACACTGACGAAGTCACAGCAGCAGAGGATGTTGACAGTTCAGATGATTACAATGAATGGAAAGAGCTGCCCGATCCTTATAATGACGAGAGAGATGCACAGTACATTTTTGCATCTGCGGAAATGCTGCTTGAAAAGTTCACAGAACAGGGTCTGACAGTCAGCACTGATACGGTATCATCGAGAGAGGTCGAATTCTACGACCATAAGTACGGTGATCTTCATACTGACTTCACCTCGGACGGAGTGATATCCTCCGACGAGTTCCTCAGATCGTTGTATGATGAAAATGACATCGCAGCAAGTCTCGGAGACTATGATTCTTATGCAGTGTTTGAGGTGCAGTTTGAAGGTACCGACAAGGCTGAAAAGGTCGCAAAGGTCACTGTTGCAGAATCCTTTACAGGCGAAATGAAGCGTTTTGAATGCACCGAGAACCCCGATATCGAGCCTGTTGAAGTGCCTGATGTTATAGGTTTGACCTATGATGAAGCAGTAAAAAAATTGAATGAAGCAGGCTTTGAAAATATCAACATGGTACACATGGCAGGCGGCGACATTGATGCGCCTTATGATACCATTGTAAGACAGAGCGCTGAATCGGGCTCAAAGAAACTTACCAGCCAGAATATAACACTTTTTGTATACAAAGAGGTCGAGACAGTCTATGAGACAACGATAATGCTCCCTATTCCTGGAGGCGCTTTTGGCGAGTTCGCTGTTGAATGTTATCAGGGAGATGAGCGTATCGGTTCATTCGATGCAGATCAGGAACAGACAATTATCGACGGCGCACCTGTGCTTAATTATGACGGCAAGATCGATCTGAGCAAATATGCAGGTTCACACGCTGGTCTTGTTATCAAGAGCAATGGCAAGCAGGAGATAACAGTCAGGATAAAGGACCCTGAAATATCTGATTCAGAGATCGAATACTGCACCTTTGAGGTGGATTTTGAAGAACAAACAGCTGAAATGAAGGGCGATGTAAATACTGACGGACTCATTGCACTTTGCAAAAAGCATGACAAAATGATGCATTCATTCGATGCCGATAAGCCATTGATAGTTCTGCCCGATGATGCAGCGGCAGGCGATGTGCTGACTGCTTACCGTGACGGCAATGCAGAGTATGAGAAAACTCTTGAAGACGGCGATATTGACGGTTCAGATCTGTTTACGCCCGATATGCAGATCAGTGATGATGCAAAATATACCATCAGGCTGAAAAGTGCCGAAACAGGCGAGGAGCGTGACATAGGCGAACTCGGCAGTGACTTCTACCGCAGCATTATAAAGGAAAAACAGATCGGCTTGGATTTCCCTGTAAGCATAGATAAGGATCTTCAGGATCATCCCGTTACCTTTGCTGCTGTTTCAGGCGATAATATCATATCGATCAAAAAGTATAATACTCTTGAAGATGTGAACAGTGTCGTAATGGATATCAACGGCAATAACGAAGAATGGGTAGAAATTCGTGTTTACAGCCCTGAAGCAGGTACGTATATCAAATACGGCGACTTCGATGTGGATTTCAATGAGAGTGTTGTCACATTGATAGACGGGTTAAATACAGAAGAACTCAATGATATGCTGAGGAACATTCCACAGGTGGATGATGTGATACTGGGCTGATCTCAATGAGACGTTTAGCAGCATCACACATAAAGCATAAGTGACGGCTCAACAACATAGATAAGCAGCATTCCGCAAGGGGTGCTGCTTTGTTTGTTTTCAGGCAGCAGGGAAGTCTTGTTTGCATGAAAAAGACAATGTGTACAAATGACAGGCATAAAATTTGTTTATAATAACAGCTGCAAAAATCGTTAACAGCGGTTGACATTGGCGGCAAAATGTACTATAATATCATAGTGGACTTTATTAAGTAAAAGCATAAAAGCGTTAAAACGTTAATGCTAAAAAATCAATAAGGAAGTGTATTTGATGGGTGATATGATCGTCAGATGGATCATACTGGGAGTTTACCTGTTCCTGATGATAGGTATAGGTGTATACTACCGCAAAAAGACCGCTAATGTAGCAGATTTCGTGCTGGGCGGCAGGGGACTGGGTCCCTGGTTCACAGCATTCGCTTACGGTACATCGTATTTCTCTGCGGTAATATTCGTGGGCTATGCGGGAAAATTCGGCTGGGCTTACGGCGTTGCAAGTACGTGGGTCGGTATAGGCAATGCGGTGATAGGTTCGCTGCTTGCATGGCTGGTGCTGGGCAAGCGCACAAGGACGATGTCAAAGCACCTTGATGCCAAGACCATGCCTGAGTTCTTTGAGAAAAGGTATAATTCAAAAACGCTGAAAACGGCGTCGGCACTGATAATCTTCATATTCCTGATACCTTACACAGCATCGGTATACAACGGTCTTTCAAGACTGTTCGAGAAAAGCTTCCACATACCGTATGAGGTTTGCATAGTTGCAATGGCAGTGTTCACTGCGATATATGTGATAATGGGCGGCTATAAGGCGACTGCCCTCAATGACTTCATTCAGGGCATAATCATGCTGATAGGCATTGTGGCTGTCGTTGTGGCAGTTTTAAATGTCAACGGCGGACTTTCGGGTTCTCTGAAAGCAATGGGCGCTATCCCAGATGCGAACGGCAATAAAGAGGTGTTCAACTCACTGTTCGGACCTGACCCGATAAACCTTGTGGGCGTTGTTATACTGACTTCGCTCGGAACATGGGGACTGCCC
>CAMNMO010000093.1 GCA_946544695.1 uncultured Ruminococcus sp.
GGCTATTACCCTTGAATATACCGACGAGGCACTTGTACTCATCGCTGAGAAGAGTCACGGCAAGCGTCTCGGCGCAAGAGATATCCGCCGTGTTATCCGTGCCGAAGTTGAGGATAAGATCGCAGAAGTCATCGTTGAAAAGGGCGAAGGCAGCATAGGAAAAGTCAAGGTGGGCGCTGACGGCGACACACTGACTGTCACCACCGAATGACATGCTCGATCCGCAGATAAGAGATAAGCTTTTCTTTCAGATCGAAACGACCTCCCCGAAGATACGCATCTTCGAGGAGGTCATTATAGGTGATTCACGCTGTGATTTTTACGCAGTCACCGATAAGCTTACGGGCTATGAGATCAAGAGCGACGCCGACAGCTATGCAAGGCTGCGCTCGCAGGTGAAAAGCTATGACAAGTTCTTCGATGAGAACTACCTTGTGGTGGGCAGGAGCCATAAAAAGTCCGCCGAAACGCACATACCCGCATACTGGGGGATAATCTGCGTTGATGAGGAAAGCATAGAGACTGTGCGCACGGCAAGCCCGAATCCGAAAGCAAGGCTTTCAAATCAGCTGCGGCTGCTGTGGAAGCGTGAACTGTGGCATATTCTGGATAAGTACAACATGCCCAAATACCGCAATTGCAGCAGGCAGTTCATAATGAAGAAGCTGCTGGCATGCTTTGATGAACAGCTGCTGAAGCCCGAGATATGCAATGAGCTTTTCGAGCGTGATTACGTGGAGGAGGGCTTTGCCTGAGGTGAGAATATACCTTTGGCACACCATCATAAAAATAGAATGCCTTTCCTTTGCACTGTGCATCGGAAAGGCATTTTTTGTTATTTGTCGAATGAGGGGTTGAATGCGTAGAAATTCTTGCTGTCAAGCATGTCGGTCACAAGTCTCAGACTCTCGCCGAAACGCTGATAGTGCACTATCTCCCTTTCACGCAGGAATTTTATGGGGTCACGCACATCGGGGTCGTCTGTAAGGCGCAGGATATTGTCATAGGTCACACGGGCTTTCTGTTCAGCCGCAAGGTCTTCGTTGAGGTCGGCTATGGCATCTCCTTTGGACTGGAAATAGTCCGCCGAGAAAGGCACGCCCGACGCCGCAACAGGGTATATGCCCGTGGTGTGGTCAACAAAGTAGGTGTCAAAACCGCCTTCCTTTATCTCCTTCATAGAAAGCCCTCTGGTAAGCTGGTAAAGTATGGCGCTTATCATTTCCATGTGGGCGAGTTCCTCGGTGCCGATATCTGTCAGCATCGCCTGCACTTCACGGCAGGGGGCTGAATAACGCTGGCTAAGGTACCTGAGTGATGCGCCAAGTTCGCCGTCGGGGCCGCCCAGCTGACTTATTATGACCTTCGCCAGTGCGGGATTGGGGTCCTTGATATTGACGGGGTACTGTAATTTCTTCTCATACTGCCACATCAGTTCTCACCTCTCTCCCACGGAAACGGCGCAGCTACCCATTCCCACTTCTTTGTGCCGTCTGACTGTACTGCTGTCAGCGGACCGTATTTTTCGTTGTACTCTTTTTCAAGGGACTCCTTCTCAGCCTTGTGGCGGCGGAAGTATTCAAGCCCCATCTTGCATGTGGGGTGACTGTCCAGATAGAGATTGGCTTCAGCCAGCGCAAAGCAGGACTGCTGTATGCGCCGCATAAGCTTCTGCTTGTCATTCAGTACGGGCATTTTTCACAGCCTCCTCTCCTATGAACGGTTTGTCGAGGCAGGGAAATGCTGTCCCACGGGACAGCGCCACATCGTCCTCGTAAGGGGTCTCCCAGGGCTGAAATGGAACGTAAGCCATCGCAAGTGCGAGTTTTTTTGGCAGTGCACCGCCGGGCATGGGGCAGGCATCAGCACCGTCAACTTCAAATATCTTTTCCAGTATATTCTTATCGGTCATATCCAAATATATCATCTCCGTTTCTTTGAAAGAGGTCGCCCTCCGTAAGCATACTATGCAGGTCGGCGGACAGTTGTGCAGCGGCTTTTTCTCACAGTTCTGTCACTCAATTATCCGAAACATTTTGCACAAAATATGTTAATAACTGTTGCAAATTTTGGCACTGTGTGCTATAATATCAGTGAGCGGTGTTCTGCCGCTGAAAAAATGAAACGACAAAACAAAAGAAATATGAGGTGACAAACAATGGCTGTTGATCCCGAACTTTTTATCCATGAATCCGACCGTGCTGCGCTTAATGCGCTCAAAGCCATACCCGGCTTTACCCAGCTGCTGCGTGGTTTTATGAAGGTGTGGAACGAAAAGCAGTTCAAGCTGATGAATATGTCCTCGCTGGTGAAAGTCAGCAAGGACCAGATGAAAATTTATTATGATATGCTGGACCCGATATGCAAGCGTCTTGGCATAGCACGCCCCGAACTCTATGTTACGCTGGACCCGTACCCGAATGCATATACCTCGGGCGATAATGAACCCTTTATTGTCATGACCTCGGGTCTGCTGAACAGTCTGCCCGAAGATGTGATACCTTACGTGCTTGCGCATGAGTGCGGACATATAGTCTGCCACCACTGCCTGTATTCGACTATGGGCAGACTGATACTCAGCGGTGCAGCAAGCTTTCTGGGGCTTTCACCGCTGGTGACGATGCCGCTGCAGATGGCATTCTTCTATTGGATGAGATGCAGTGAGTTCTCGGCTGACAGGGCTGCTGCGGTCTACGGCGGTTCGGCTGACGGTGTGGTGGAGTTCTGCCTGAGAATGGCGGGCTTTGACAAGAACATACCGATCCAGGCGAATAAGGAAGCCTTTATCGAACAGGCAAAGGCGTACCATGACATGGTGAAGGATTCGGCTTTCAACAAAACGCTGGAATTCATGATGTTCTCGACCCGTTCACACCCGCTGAATGCAGTGCGTGCCTACGAAGCGAATGAATGGTGCAAGACCGACAGCTTCAAACAGCTGGTGAAGTATCTTGATGAACAGCAGCAGGGCGTCAGACCGACCTCTGTTCCTATGAACGATACTGCGCACAGCTTTGTAAAGAAGAATGCCGACGAGGTCATGCAGCAACTGAAAAACATGGGCTTTACCAATGTCTCCATGAACAGGAGTACCGATGAACGCAGCGGAATGCCGCTCAACGGTGTCGTTTCCGCTGTTGCAGGCGGAAGGAGCGATATAAAGAAGGGTGAATGGCTGCCTGCGGATATCCCGTGGGTGATAACCGCTTATCTGCCGCTGACTGATTTTGAACAGTTCGCAGCGCACCCCGGGCAGGCATGCGTGCCTTATTCGGACGTTGGCTACTGCGGCAGGGATTACCGCACTGTGGTGGACGAACTGCGTGCACTGGGATTTACCAACATAACAGTCTGCGAACAGGCTGACATAAAGGTGAAGTTCCTTATAAAAGAATACAGCGTGGCGCACATAAGCATCGACCACAATGACAGGTTCGAGAAGAACAGCTGGTTCAATGTGAACGCACCTGTGGTCATCAGATACCATGTTATGGCACAGAACTGAAAATGACTGATAAGCAGTATACTTATAGTAAGATCTGAAAGGAGGATATACCATGGGACTTTTTGACAACATAGGCACACCCCCCTCACCCGCAGCTGCACCGCAGCAGTCGGGCAACAGAACAGTAGATGTGACCTTTGCAAAGCTGCCTGATAATTTTGCAGAGTTTGCAGCACTGCCGCAGGCACAGCTGGCGACCCCGTTCGATACCGCTGCACTTACGGTGCTGGCGCTTTGCTTCTATCCGCAGGACAAGGACGCCTGCATACAGATGCTGGGCTTGCTGAAAGGTCCGCAGCAGCTTTCGGCTTATGAACAGCAGTTTCTGCGTGACCGCTTTGCTTCTGCTGACTATGTGCCACGAAGCTACTTCACGGGTGCTGTGCCCGCAAATGATTACAAGCCTTCGCAGCCCTACACTGTCAGGGTCAGCGAGAACCCCTATTCTTATCAGGAACAGGGCTACGCCAAGCTGTATTTGCAGTCGGGCGGCGCAGACAGCCCACGTGCTGTCACACTGAGACTTGCAAAGGACGGCAAGTGGTACCTGTGGGAACAGTTCCTGCTGGCAGGCATACGTCAGCCGGAATCTTCAAACCCCTGGGCATAAAAAACGGATATCAGTTCGCACCTTTCCCGTTATCGGCGGGAAAGGTGCTTTTTTGTGTTTTGGTTTCGACAAATTCTTCGGCCCTGCTGTGCTATCATATCATCAGGGAACGGCTTGATAGCCGCAACATTAAGAAAGGACTGGTAAATTTGACTGAATTACGTACCATAGGCAGTGTCACTGTTGCCACGCTGTCGGGTGATATCGACCATCATTCTGCCAGACTGATGCGCACCGAGATAGACCGTGCCATCTCAGCTGTGCACCCCGTCTGCCTTGTCATCGACTTTTCTGCCGTGACTTTTATGGACAGCTCGGGTATCGGGCTGATAATGGGCAGGTATAAGCTGATGAACGAGTATGGCGGCGAGGTGGTGGTGGCACGGCCGCCCGCATACATAAGAAAAGTTCTGCGTTTAGCAGGCGTGGACAGGCTGGCACGCATCACCGACAGTCTTGACGGCATAATACCCGCCGCCGATACAGAAAAGGAGGAGGATAAAATTGAGCAGACGACCCCTCAGACCACTTAACGAAATGAGCCTCACCTTTCCTGCACTGTCGCAGAATGAGCGCTTTGCAAGGCTGGCTGTCAGCGGTTTCCTGTCACAGCTGGACCCAAGCATTTCCGAGCTTTCGGATATAAAGACAGCAGTTTCCGAAGCTGTGACCAACGCCATCGTGCACGGCTACCGTGATGCCGAAGGCGATGTGACCTTGCAGGTGCGCATATTCGACCATGACAGGGTGAGCATAAAGATACAGGACAAGGGCTGCGGCATGGAGGACGTGGCTCAGGCTATGACCCCGCTGTACACCACATCGCCCGAGGAGGAAAGGGCAGGGCTGGGCTTCACCATAATGGAGACTTTCATGGAAAAGGTGAAGGTAAAAAGCAAGGCGGGCAAGGGCACCACAGTTATCCTTGAGCGCACCATACAGGGGAAACGCCGCCTATGAGCAAGGAAAGCTGTCTGCCTGAAGACAACCTGGGTCTGGTGCACCTGTGCGCCAACCGATTCCGTGGGCGGGGCATAGAGTATGATGACCTGTACAGCGCAGGCTGCATGGGGCTTGTCAAAGCTTCTAAGGCGTTTGACAGCGAAAGGGGCGTCAGGTTCTCGACCTATGCTGTGCCTGTGATACTGGGCGAGATAAAGCGGCTTTTCCGTGACGGGGGGACTGTCAAGGTCTCCCGCAGCCTGAAAGAACTTTCGCTGCGCCTTGCCCGTGAAGCACAAAGCTTTTCCAACCGTGAGGGCAGAGAACCCACCGTTGAAGAACTGGCAGAACTTGCGGGCGTAACAGCCGAAGAAACGGTGGAAGCCCTCAATGCAGCCATGCCCGCAGTCAGCCTGACGGTGGGCGATGAGGACGGCGAAGCACAGGCTGACCTGCCTACCCCTCCGCCCGATGAGGACATCACCGACCGACTTGCACTGCGGCAGGTGCTGGCTGAACTGCCCGATGATGACAGAAAACTCATTGAACTGCGCTATTTCAAAGGCATGACCCAGACCGTCGCAGCAGCAAAGCTTGGCATGACACAGGTGCAGGTCTCAAGGCGTGAGAAAAAGCTTCTGCTGTTCATGCGCTCACGGCTGATATGATACGTCTGTCTCTTCACCTACCATATTTTGCAGCAGCATCGCTGTCCCGAAAAGGCGGCGGTGCTGCTTGCGTATATGCACAGGCATTCATGAAAGATCGGTTTTGTCGTTTACTGTAAAATGCTGTCAAGATAAACATTTTAATAAAAAATACGAAATTTCAGCGCCGTTTTTGGGGAGTTGCAAAAAAATGCTCGGCACTGTCTAAAATAGCCTTGACAATCCTCTGAATGTTTGCTATGATATATTGTAAGAAGAAGTTTAAGTGTGTAGTTTTTTGTATACTACGGTCACGCTGTGGTGTGCATAGACGGAAATATATGAAGAAAGAAAGGAAATTGATGACTGATGGACGTTCCCGAACGAGGGTACATCGGTGCGGCGGTGCTGGTTGTCTGCGGCTTGCTGACGGCATTTTTTTATGCCTGCGGAAGGGCTGCGGCTGAGATAAGCGATTCGAGACTGAGAAAACTGGCGGAGACCGACAAGCGTGCCGAAAGTCTGCGTGAGATGCTTGAACATGCAGGGAAAATGATCGACCTGGAGATGACCTCACGGATAATGCTGACAGCGTTGCAGACATGCTGTGCTTTTGTGTGGTTCTTTGCACCGCTGAAACAACGGCTGGCAGCCCTTGTGGGCGGTAATGACATCGCAGGGGGCGTGCTTGCTGCTGCGGTGATATTGTCGGTGATGACTGTCTGGATAGGCACGGTGTGCATAAATGTGCCGAAAAAGCTGTGCTCGGCGCAGAAGCTGGGCGAGGGGTTCGTGCTGAGGTCGGCAGGGATATACCGTTTATGGCTGACGCTTTTCATGCCTGCAAAACTGGTGGTGGAACTGCTTACAAGGGGCATTCTCAGGCTGTTCGGGGTGAAGAACGTAAATTCCGATGAAGCCGTTACAGAAGAAGAGATACTGATGATGGTGGACGCTGTCAACGAGACGGGCGCCATCGAGGAAAGTCAGGCTGAGATGATAAGCAACATCTTCGAGTTTGACGATATCGAACTCAGCGAAGTGATGACCCACCGCACTGAGGTGGCAGCCATCGAGGAGAACGCACCCATAAGGGAAGCGGTCGGGCTGGCGATAGAGAGCGGATTTTCGAGGATACCTGTCTATAAGGACAGCATAGACGATATACAGGGCGTGATATATGCTAAGGACCTGCTGACGCTGGTGTTCCATGAAAGCGCAGAGGACAGGACAGTCAGGGACTTTATGAGAGAGGTCATATTCACACCCGAGAGCCGCAAGTGCGGTGAACTTTTCAAGGAACTGACCACCAGAAAAATACAGATGGCAGTGGCAGTTGACGAATACGGCGGAACTGCGGGCGTGGTGACGCTGGAAGATCTTATAGAGACGATAGTCGGGAAGATCGAAGATGAATATGACGATGATACAGAGGAGATAACAAAGATATCTGACGGCGTTTTCGAGGTCGAGGGCAATGCGGGCTATGAAGAAGTGATGGAAGCACTGGGCAAGGAACCCGATGAGGATTCACCCTTTGAGACCATAGGCGCAATGGTCATCGAACTGCTGGGGCATATCCCTGATGACGGTGAGAAGGCTTCGGTGAAGTGGGAAAACGTAAGATTCAGTGTAATTGAGGCAGAGGACAGAAAAATAGGCAGGATACGAGCAGAACTCTGCTGAGGCGGGGTTCTTTAGGGAGTGGTTTCTTTGGGTAAGAGGTTTGCTGCGGCGTTCACCGTGCTTGCGCTGCTTCTGGCGGCAGCAGGCGGAGGTTACTATGCCTACACAGCACTCAGCAGAGAAGATCCTGCGGTGGTATCCAGATCAAGCGAAGGTACGGTAGTGACCAGAAGGAGCAAGGTCGATGTGCCCGGCGGCGAAGGCGATGTTGTGGTGGAGGAGGAAGTCTCTTCCGCACCCGAAGAACAGCCCATCACCGATGAGGAAGCAGCTGAGGTCGAGCTGCCGTACGCAGTGGGATATTTCGCAGAACAGCTGAGTGAAGACGAGAAAACGGTCTGCCGACAGATATATAAGGGCATTACCGACCGTGAAGAAAAGATACTGATAAAAAAAGACGTCATTGATTCGGACGATATCTGTCAGCTGATAGTGATGTGCGTGACAGGTGCGCCCGAGATAGACTATATAGATACAAACTATTCTGTTCAGGTGGACGCAAACGGCTGTGCATCGGCGGTGTATATGACTTATACCCGCACTGAGGAGGACACGCAGATGCGCCGTCAGCTGACAGAACAGGCGATAGACAGGATATGTGCCGAGGTAACACCTGAATGGACAGACTTTGAGCGGTATAAGCTGGTGCATGATGCAGTGGTGGAACACTGCGTATATTATGAGTCTGACAGTGACTGCTATACGGCTTACGGCTGCCTTGTGGGCGGCAATGCGGTGTGCGAGGGCTACTCGAAGGCGCTGATGCTGCTGTGCGATAGGGTGGATATACCCTGCCTGCCCGTCATCGGTCAGGGAATGAATGAGGACGGCACATCACAGGGGCATATCTGGAACAAGATAATGCTGGACGGTCAGTGGTACAACACCGATGTGACCTGGGACGACCCTGTGTTTGAAAGTGCGGAAAATTATCTGCGGTATGACTACTTCACTGTCACCGATGATGAGATGGACCGCAACCATACCGAGGACGAAAATATTTTCATAAGCGAACCCGAATGCACCGAAACGGCGTATGACTATTACAGATATTACGGCTATTTCACCGAAGATGTCAGCGGTGCTGAGGCGGCGTTTGAAAGGGCTGTGCACGATGCGATGGCAAACGGCGATGAGTACGCACGGATAAAGTGCGCTGACCTGAACTGCTTCAATGAGACGCTTGACTGGGTGTTCGGCGGCGGCAGCGGCAACAGCAGCCTTTTCGATATGATAAAGCGTGGCGCTGAGGAAAATCCCGGGTACGGATATGAGGATTCGGGCTATTCCGTGATAAATAACGGCGTAACTTTCAATATCTCCATAAGGCTGAAACTAGAAGGAGATACGTAACAATTTGACTGAAAAAAGTGAAAAGTTAGTGAACAAGGTTGAAATTTCAGGACAGATGTGTTATAATAGAATGTAATCTGATTTTAAGTGCCGTATTTTGGCTTATATAAACGAAAGGAATGTTGAGAGATGAGTTCTGTTTCAACAAGCAGAAGATCGAGCGCAGGAAAGAACGTACTGGTGTTCTTCATCGTGTTCATAATATTGGAGATGCTGATCATATTCGGCATCGGCAAGGTGTTCAAGAATAAGGACGTTACCCCGAGCATAATGGGTTACAGCCTGTTCATGACAAAGGAGGATCTGGTGCAGAACGGTGCTGACGGCGCAGTGGTCGCTGTACCG
>CAMNMO010000094.1 GCA_946544695.1 uncultured Ruminococcus sp.
AAGGCAGGCAACAGCCGTGAAACCGCCTGCTTTAGCACCTCTTATGCCCTCGATGATATCTTCAAATACCACCGAATTTTCGGGCGCTTCGCCCAGTTCGCCGCAAGCCAGTTCATACACATCAGGGAAGCCCTTGCCACGCTTGACCTGTTCGGTAGTGGCAAAGCTGCCAAAAAGCTCATAGACCCCAAGCCTGCGCAGTACAGGTTCGTACAGCGCCTTTGAACTTGCAGTGGCAAGCCCCAGCTTTATGCCGCAGTCAGCCAGATACCGCAGGTATTCCTCAGCACCGTCAACAGCGCCGATCACATGCGTGTATTCATAAACTGCCATATCCTGCCATTCCTGCATTATGCTCTCGATGCTGTCGGGCAGACCGAAAAGTTCTTTGGTATACACCGCAGCTGTGCGGAAATTTTTGGTGGAGACTGCCTTGTAGTAGTCCGCAGGCACCTCAAACCCACGCTTGCCCAGAAACTCACGGTCTATCTCGCTCCACACGCCGTTTGAGCGTATCAGCGTGCCGTCCAGGTCGAAAATAGCTGCCTTGTGATCTGTTATCTTCATCTTAAAAACCTATCTTTGCGGTGATACCCTTGACACTCACGCCGTCGCCCACGCTGATGGGCAGCTTCTGTTCCTCAGTGAAACCGATGGTCTCGCCGTCCTTCAGTTCAACGTCCTCGCTGAGTACATATTCCTCGATGGAGAACATGAAGCTTATGACCTTGTCGGGCTGCTGCTTGCTGTCGATAATCTCAAGTTCGTTCTTGCCGAAGAAGGTCATGCCTGATGTGAATGCACACAGTCCGTCCTTAGCCAGATACATGCCTGTGTAAAGCATGATGGGCACAGGCATCTCGCCCTGCTTTATGGATTCTGCAAACTGCATATAGAACTTCTTTTCGTAAACAGTGGGGTTCTTGTAAATGCCGATGGCGTTGTCAAGCTTCAGAAGACTGTAAGCTATCTTCGCAAACAGCAGTGCCTGTTCCATCGCATCGAACTTGTTCATTACAGCCATCATAACGTGTGCGCCGTGCTTTGCTACCTCAGCAGCGCCGTCCTTCCACATGATGTTGTTCTTTGCACACTCCTCAGCTTCCTTGTTGGGAACAGGGTTAGGCATCAGCGAACATGCCACCACCATGCCTTCGGTGCGGAATACCAGTGCGTTGTCCTTGACTTCGTCGGGCACATCTATGCCCCAGTCATCTTTCAGCGACTTCTTGAACCTTGCCCAGTCCATATTCGCATCGGTGTAAAGCACGAAACCTGCCAGCACATTGCCTTCTTTCTGTTCTTCCTTTTCGGGTCTATTGGTATTTTCAGCCATAATACTTTCCTCCGTTAACGGCAAAGCGCCGTGTATATATTCGGGTACAGTCGATATTCATCGTTATATCACGGAACTGTCGGCAGACTTTGTCCTGTCCGCTGACTTGATAGTCAGGTCGGCTGACTTAATAGTCAGGTGTAACAGCCCGAAATCTATTATATCACAGCAGTTCGTTTTTGTCAAACCTGAAAGCCTGTTTTTGGCAGCAGTTTCAGGGTCAGCTATGTTCCGTGCGGAACAGGCTGTGCCATGCGGTTGACTTGCCATTACAAAAATGGTATAATGTAAGTTGGTTATCCCTTTAGCACACCAACTAAAAATGCGGTAAACAAAAGGATAATTGAGCGCCCCATATCTTTCCCCCGCCGCAGGCGGGGGAAAGATATACGCCAAGAACCTTAAGTTCTGTATAGCCGCTGTTTTTGTGGTGTGTCAGCGGGATAACCATGTAATGTAATTATATCATACGATGGGAGATGTGGAACATGGATCTTAAAAATATAAGCGCTGATGAAGCCCTGCAAAGGCTTGTACACGGGAATGCCGCCTATCTTTGTGCAAAAACAGGCAGCGGCGATATCTCGCCTGAAAAGCGCAAAGCCGCCTGCGAACACGGACAGCAGCCTTATGCGGTCATCGTTTCCTGTTCGGATTCAAGAGTTATCCCCGAAAGCATTTTCGGTGCGGGTATAGGCGAGCTTTTTGTCATCAGGGTGGCAGGCAATGTCATAGATGACCACCAGCTGGGTTCCATAGAATATGCGGCAGAACATCTGGGGATAAGGCTGATAGTGGTGCTGGGACACGACCGCTGCGGGGCAGTCGATGCGGCGATAAACCATGACCCCGAAGGCTACATAAAGTTCATCACCGATGAGATACGCCTGGCGATAGGCGATGAGAAGGACGACTACAAAGCATGCTGCCTTAACGTTAAACGCAGCGTGGGTCTGATAGAGGAAAGCTTCTGCATTCACCGTGAGGAGGAACACGGGCTGAAAGTCATGGGGGCTATGTACAGGCTTGAAAGCGGCAGGGTGGAATTTGATATATAGGATACGGTCTTGCAGTAGGAAAGATTGACTTTGCATGCCTTGTATGGTATAATACTTGTTGCAGTGATGCAGAAAATTACGCAGGAGGAAGCTATGTTCAAGAATAAGGATAATTTCACAGTGGGCGTCATAGGCGCTATGAAGCCCGAGATAGATGCCCTCAAGCCCAGACTCGAAAACGGCGGTACAGTCACCGTGAGCGGTGTTGAGTTCGTTTACGGCGAGCTTTTCGGAATGAATGTGGTGGCAGCGCAGTGCGGCATCGGCAAGGTGTTCGCAGCCATCTGTGCTGAGGCTATGATAGTTACATTCAAGCCCGACATGGTCATAAACGCAGGCGTGGGCGGTGCGCTGACAGATAAGCTGGATATCGGTGATGCGGGCATTGCCACAGCGGTGGTGCAGCACGATATGGATACTACCCCGCTGGGTGACCCTAAGGGTCTGATATCGGGCATAAACAAGGTCTACTTTGAGTGTGCCGAAGAATGTGTCAGCCTGCTTGCCGAAGCTGCCGCAGTTCACGGCATCAACAGCGTTCAGGGCGTTATCGCATCGGGCGACTGCTTTGTCAACAGTGCGGCAAAGCGTGATGAACTGAGGAATGAGTTCGGTGCCATCGTATGCGAGATGGAAAGCGGTGCCATTGGTCATGTCTGCTTTATAAACGACACCCCATTCGGTGTGCTGAGGACTATCTCGGACAACGGCGATGATGAATCGCACAACGACTACGCAGTATCGCTGAAAAAGGCAGCCGCTGCCGAACTGGATATACTGTTTTGCTTCCTCGAAAAGCTGGGCGCAAAGCACTGACAGTAATAAATACGGAGCTTTCGCAGCTAAGCGAAGGCTCCGTTTTTGTACCCTATTTTATGCCGTAAAAGCCGCTTTGCATGTAGGAATGCCAGAAAATCTCGGCGGCAGAGAAACCTGTTTTGCCAAGCAGTGTCAGGTGTTCATCTATGTTCAGCGGGAAGAAATCCGTGCCGTAGCGTGCGGTGTGTGCAGCGACTTCTTCGGGGGAACGTCCTGCTTTCAGCCCGAAGTCTGCCACACGGGCAAGCATGATGTCCCTGCCCTGTTCGGTGAAGGGTGCGGTGTTCTCAAAGGTTATGAACAGCCCGCCCTTTTTCAGTGCACGGTAACAGTTCGCCACCGCCTGTTCACGCCCCGCACGGTCGAAATACCCGTGAGACTGTATTGCTGTGACCACATCGAACTGTTCCACATAGTCAAGCCCCTCAGACCCTACCTGACGGAATGTGCACCCGCAGTTTGCCGCCTTGCTGCGTGCGACGTCAAGCATATCAGCCGAAGGGTCGCACAGCACCAGCTGTTTCAGTTCAAGTTCTTCTGCCGCCCTTTTGCCCAGCGTGCCGCAGCCGCAGCCCGTATCGAGAAGCGCTATGGGCGTTTTCGGGAAAGTGGTGTGTATCAGGCTGAATATCTGGTCGTATATGATATCATAATATGGTATCACCTTGCGCACATTCTCGTCGTATTGTGATGCTTTGAACGGTGTCTTGTTCATAATACTGTCTCCTATCTGTTCTGCCACTGTTTGTTATCTCCGCTCTCGCATCTGCCGCAGTCGGTGCAGCCGTTGCAGGAGGGTCGCATGCCGCAGGTCATGCAGCGCTGACGGAAATGCGGCTTGTATCGGTATCTCTCGTCGATGGGCAGCCCGAAGCCGTCACGCAGGTCAAAGAATATGGGCTTGCCCTCAACACGCAGCCCCGACTTGTGTGCCTGTTCGCTTTGCAGGCTGCTGCCCTCGATGCTGTACAGCCTTCCGTCCTTTATGAACCGCCTGCCTGTCCCGCAGAACACGAACTTCACGTTGTTGTCGGCACATTCATCGTGCAGCAGCTTTACCCATTCGTAGCGGCAGGGGCGTGCACCGTCGTAATTCTCGCCGTCGCAAAGCACCTGTTCTATCTGCCCTGTTTCAAGATATTTGCGCAGAGTTACCTGCCCTATGAACGGCGCACACATCACACCCTTGTGACGAAACGGCAGTTCCATCAGTATGGGCAGACGTTCGTCCGCACGGCGCTGATTCTCGGCGGTGACATTGAAGAATATGTTCTCCCAGCCGTCGCCCCAGTCGTGGGGAAGGCACTGCGCAACTCTCTCGGGACGCTTTGTCAGCAGGAAGAATATCACATCGCTGCGGCGGTGCATGATATCCCAAGCTTCATCACGCCACTCATCAGCTTCCTGCAAAAAGAAATCCGAAGTCATGCAGACCCTTATCATCTCGCCGCACTTTACTTTGAAATTGCCACGCCTGTCCTTGTGCAGCGGGTAGTCAAAGCCCGACCTTGTGCGGAATATCTTTGAACCGTCAAGCCCACGCTGCTTGTCAAGAAAGTACATGTAGCAGTGGTCGCAGCCCTCGCTTTTTTTGATGCACCCGTGCCAGGGATTCCAGATATCATGCATAATATCACCTGCTTTCGTTAAATGTAAGGCGGTCATGCCGTGCGCTAAAGGGATAACCATATTATAATATGACCGCCCCGAAAAGTCAACCCCGCCTTTACAGGCTGACAATAATATGGTATAATCAGGCTGTAAGGAGTGATCGTATGCTTATCAGGAACGGTCTGGTGCTGACCCCCGCAGGCACCTTTGAAAAACTGACAGTGCTGACCGACGGCGGAAAGATATCGGGGATACTGCCGGGTGATGCTATGGTCAAATATGCGGGTGATGTGGTCGATGCGCAGGGCTGCTATGTTCTGCCTGCCCTGACGGATATACACTTTCACGGCTGTGCGGGACATGATCTCTGCGAGGGCACCGATGAAGCCTTTGAGCGCATAACGGCGTTTGAGTACTCACAGGGCGTGGGCACAGTCTGCCCCGCCACCATGACACTGCCCGATGAACAGCTTTCTGCCATACTGCGCAGTGCCGCCCGCTATGCAGAATGTCAGCCATGCAGCGGCAGGGCAGAACTTGTCGGCATTCACCTGGAGGGTCCTTTCATAAGCCGTTCAAGAAAGGGCGCACAGAATGAGGACTTCATTCAGCCGCCCTCAGCAGCTAAGCTTGAAGGCTGGCAGAATGCGGCAGGCGGACTGATCAGGCTTGTGACCATCGCCCCCGAATGTGAGGGCGCAGCCGAATGCATACATAAGTGTTCGGGCAGCATCAGGTTCTCGCTGGGGCACACCGATTGCAGCTATGAGGAAGCTGCGGCAGCCTTTGCTGCGGGTGCCGACCACCTGACGCATCTTTACAACGCCATGCCGCCCTTCACCCACCGTGCGCCCTCGCTCATAGGCGCTGCGTCAGACATGGTCTATCGGGGCAGGGGAGTGTTTGCCGAGCTTATCTGTGACGGTGTGCATGTCTCGCCCGCTGCGGTGCGTGCGGCTTTCACCCTTTTCGGGGCTGAGAACATCGTCCTTATCAGCGACAGCATGGAAGCCGCAGGCATGCCCGACGGCGAATATCAGCTGGGCGGGCAGAGGGTCTTTAAAAACGGCAGCCGTGCCACACTTGCAGACGGCACCCTTGCAGGCAGCGTGACCACGCTGTACGGCTGTCTGAAAAAGGCGGTGGAGTTCGGCATACCCCTTGAAAAAGCGGCGATGGCAGCCACCCTGAACCCCTGCCGTGCGGTGGGGATAGATGACCGCTTCGGCAGCATCGAAACAGGCAAGGCGGCAAAGCTGCTGCTGCTTGATAGTGACGACCTTTCGATAGCAAGGGTGACAGGCTGAAAAACAAAGCTCCGTATCTGCGCTGATACGGAGCTTTTGGCATTTAACCTGTTTTGTCAACTGTGAAACTTTCGCTGACAGGGATCTCCCTGTCCTTCCAGCTGTCGTGCATGACCGCACGGAATCCGTACACCTTGCGGTATGGCAGGTTGAAGTACATCTCTGTCATGCCGTTTATGGGTCCTTCCTGAATGTCACGCCCGTTTTCGGAATATACCAGATATATCATCGGCAGTTCGTCCTCGTTTTCGCAGATGAGCTCACGAGTCAGCATCTTCGTTTCGGGGTCGTAGGAAAACTCGATGACATTCAGCGACACCTCGTCAGTCTCACTAACGCCGTCTATCGCTGCAATGACATGGCTGTTCTTGTATACCGTGAATTCGTGGGCGGCTTTGTTGAATAAGCCGTTGTTGAACCTTCTGTATTCATGCGGGCTCAGCTGCCCTATATCCCTGCCGTCCTCGGTGGCGAATGAGTATTCGTATTTACTGATCTCCTTAGAAAGCACCGTTGTCCTGAATACTGTGCTTCCCTCGCAGGATACCTCTGTCTGCCGTTCTCTGATATCCTTGTCTGTCAGATACAGCAGCTGTGCATACCTCAGCGGCATGACGCCCTTGCAGCCCGCATCATCTGTCTGCACCCTCAGCCCCGAATATGAGTACGGGAATAACAGATAGATCACGGTGAAAATAACAGCAGTGATGACTGTCTGCCGCTTGGTGATGACCTCTTTGTCAAGGGCCTTGTTGGCGAGGTGCCGCCGCCATGCCATCAGCAGGAATATCAGCGCTATGCTTACAGATGCTGTTATCAGTTCGGCTATGCAGAAACGCCTGACCTGTTCAAGCCCGCTGATGCCGATAAAGGTATCAGGCATGTAATGTCCAGCGATCAGTATCGGCGCCGTAAAGACTAAGACCAGCGGGAGACAGGTGATGAGCGTTGAGGGACCGAAGGCTGCTGCCCTTTCCTGTCTTGTCATGCGCTCACTCCTTAGGGTACATTCCCTGTCCGCTGCCGTCGGTGTTTGTCACGGTGACAGACAGGTCGCCGCTGCTGCTTATATCTGCATGCACCACAACATTTTCGTAGTTATAGCACATGTCATCGTAAATAGCTGAATCGCCCTTTTCGGCAGCCGCATCGGGTGCAACAGTGAAGCCCTCTGCGGAATATGCCTGCGGGAACCCGCCGTTTGTCACAATGTCGGTAAAGTCGGCACCTGTTTCGTCCTGTTCTTCTGTGAGGTATGTCATGGCGGCGTTGTATGCCACCTTTGCCGCAAGGTCAAGCTCATCGCTGTCAAATGATGACGGCTTTGGCTCGCTGACAAAATATTCGTTCCATACCACCTTGTCGGCATCTTCGGCATCTATGGGCGAGGGGTACTGCCCGATGACACCTGTGTCTGTATCCTTTACCTGCACGAAAAAGCTGTTCTCACCGTGTATCTCGCAAAGCGCTGTATATATGGTGACTTTGCCGCTGATGTCAGTGCGGTTCAGCTTTTTTTCAAACTCGCTGCCGCCGTCTTCGCCTAATGTGAAGCCGTCAGCTGTTTCGGCTTTGCCAAGCATGCCTTCATCGAAGGTCTGCTGCATGGAAATGCCGATGCATTCGTTATCGATCATATATTCTGCGAGGCAGTTGTATGCTGTCTTTGCGTTTGCATTCATTGATGCCACCGCAGTATCCTCACCGTCGGTGCTGACTGCCGTCACCGCAGTATCCTCATCATCAGTGGGTGCCCTGTCAGCAGGGGACGCCACCTTGCCGCATGCCGCAGTCAGCATGCAAAGCACAGCAAATGCGAACGTTGTTATTTTTTTGTTCATGTTGATATCTCCTTCTGTTTATCGTGTGGTAATTTATGTAGGTGTATATTTTTATGATAATACAAATGACTGTGTTTGTCAAGATTTACCACCGAAACTTTTGTGTGTTGTACACAAAGCTGTCACACGTTATATGTGCATACAAACGGTTTTTCTTTTTATCAGGACATATTTCATTAAAGGTTGCACAAAAACGTACAACTTCCGTACCTTTTCGGCTGATAGTGAAAGACGTTTTTCAGACTGATACGAAAGGAGAATGTTTATGGCATCAGCAACATTAATTTCTATCATCAGGGGGGTGAGACCTGATGCTTTATGAAGTCCTGAAAGCCCGCAGCGGTCTGCCCTCAGATGACCCGCTGGCTGAGATATGGGCTCTCATGCGGTCAGATCAGCTGCCCTGCCCCGAAGGTCTTGACGGTATTTTTGAGTACGGCGACATCGACGGGCTGACATGGAAGAACTCGGTCTCAGGCGAGAACGACATTATCTTCGACACCGCAGTTACCGACACGGGCAGTGAATATGTTCTGCCCGCAGGTGCGTCAGGTCAGTACACTTCAAAGTCGGGCGAATACCGCACGGCGTTCACCTGGTACTGCATCGCAAAATGCCCGACGACATGTCACAGTGCAGGGCAGTATATGATAAGCGATCTCGGAAACGGCGTCGGCGTTGAGATATCGTCGGGCTGGACGGCTTACACCAGTATAGGCGGAAATCACTTGGTCAGGGGCGTTGATAATCGGGATTATAATTCGCAAATGCCTGTCACAAGTTACGCCCTGATAGCTGTGGCGGGCGACGTCAACGGCGTGGCAAGCGTTTATGTCAACGGCGTAAAAATGACCGACAGCTGGAATTTCAGCCCTGCCCCATCGGACAGGGCGGCTGCGGTCTTTCTCGGCAAGCGTGCAAGCGGCCAGCTGTCGGGCACGGATATCGACTATAAGTTTCTTGCTTTCGGTACAACAAAGCAGACCGATGCCGAGATAGCAGCGAACTCGCAAATGCTTATGGAGAAATATGGCATAACATGCTAATTATAGTTAACGACATTAGTTTTTTGAAATAAAATGCTCACATCTGCCGTCGTCAAA
>CAMNMO010000095.1 GCA_946544695.1 uncultured Ruminococcus sp.
AACACCATATTTTACAGCCGTAATGCATGTTCAAACCTTTGTATTATGCAAAATTGATTTCCATGTTCTGTGTGCGTCGGCGCTTGCAAAACAGCCTGAAATGTGGTATAATCAGAAAATGTTACAGCTGATGTCTGTGAGGAAAGTCTGCTGAAAAACATGTATTGTAAGGAAGGATAGTATTGAAGGATCACAAAGGCAGCCTTATGCTGCTGTTTACTGCCCTTATCTGGGGAACTGCTTTTGTGGCACAAAGCAAGGGCATGGACCATATCGGTCCGTTTACATACAATGCACTGCGCACGCTGCTGGGCGGCGTGGTGCTGATACCTGTCATAGTTGTTTTCAGGCGTAAAGGCTTGGGCGGCAACAGCACAGCTGCCTCGCTTGGTGTAACGCTGCGTGGCGGGGGAGTCTGCGGTGGCGTGCTGTTTATCGCAAGTTCGTTCCAGCAGATGGGTATAGCTTCGACAACTGCGGGCAAGGCAGGGTTTGTAACTGCGCTGTATGTGCTGATAGTGCCGATAATAGGTCTGGTGCTTGGCAGACGTCCGAGGGCAGCCCTATGGCTTTGTGCGGCGGTGGCAGTGGTCGGCTTTTATCTGCTGTGCGTGGGAAGGCGTTTTCATATCTCTCACGGCGACCTGCTGGTGCTGGCAGGGGCATTTTTCTTTGCGGTGCACATCATGGTCATCGACAGATACAACAAGCTTGGCGCTGATGGAATGATAATGTCCTGCATACAATTTTTGGTGGCGGGACTGCTTATGCTTTTGTGCATGGTCATTTTTGAAAGACCCGAACTGAGTTCTATCGGCGATGCCCGGCTGTCGATAATATATGCAGGTGTGATGTCCTGTGGACTGGCATACACGCTTCAGATACTTGGTCAGCGGCGGACAGAACCTGCGCTGGCGACAATGCTGATGAGTCTTGAATCGGTGTTTGCTGCAATTTCTGGCTGGGTGATACTTCACGAAAGGCTGAGTGCAAAGGAACTTTGCGGCTGTGTGCTGGTGTTTGCGGCTGTGCTGGCAGCGCAGCTTCTTCCCGAAAAAAGCGAACAGGCAGATAAATGAACAGCAGTGAGATCTTCTGTAAACGCCAAATGCCCCGCAGCACTAAACTGCGGGGCATTTGTTTACAGTATTTGAGTTTATATAGCTTACGACGGACATTAAAAGAGGTACCTCAAAACAAATGCAAAGTCGGACGCTATATGAAAGTGGATATCATTTCTGCGAGAGTTCGGATATTATCTGAATGAAAGAATCAACATCGTTGAAGTCCTTATAGACCGAAGCAAAGCGCACATAAGCAACGTGGTCAAGCTTTTTGAGACCGCAAAGCACCATATCACCTATCTCACCTGTGGTGGTCTCGGTCTGCATCTTATTGGCATAGGTGTTCTCGATGTCATCGACCAGATTTGTTATCTGTTCAACGCTGACAGGTCGCTTTTTGATGGCGTTTTGCAGGCCCTTTACCAGCTTCTGTCTGTCAAACGGTTCAAACGAGCCGTCTTTTTTGTATACCATCAGCAGCGGCTTTTCAACTACCTCATAAGTGGTGAATCTTCTGCCGCACTTGGGGCACTCACGCCTTCTGCGCTTTTTGCCTTCGCTGGGTCTTGAATCTATAACTCGTGTATCTTCATGACTGCAAAATGGACATCTCATAATAAAACTCCTGTTCTGCCAAAATGATGTACGTTTTTTTTCTCTGTATTACATTATAGCACACAATTCTTCAAATTTCAAGGGGTTTATGAAAATTAGTATGATTTTTTTTGGACAGCCATAGTTAAATGAACATATTTTGGTACTTTTAGGGTATCAGAGCAATAAGATTTGCATTTTTGCATGATATGTGTTATAATAAAAACATGAATATTCATCGGCATGCTGCTTATATCAAACGCCATAGATTTTCAGACTTATCCCGAGCATACAGCAATATTTTTAAGCCTGTGCGTTCGGTCAAAGTGAAAATATCTGCCGTTTACCATAAATGACCGACGGCTGAAAAAGCCGTGTGATACGTTCTGCAAGCGGTATGACCCCGGAAAGTTTGGGAGGATAATGTGATATGTTAAAAGGAAAGTGCGTGGTCATTGGCGTTACAGGCTCGATAGCCGCTTATAAAATACCGAATCTTGCACGAATGCTTAAAAAGCAGGGCGCTGACGTTGAGATACTGATGACCCCGAATGCATGCAATTTTATTAATCCCATAACTTTTGAAAGTCTGCTGGGACATAAGTGTTTGGTGGATACGTTTGACAGGTATTTCCAGTACAGCGTTGAACATGTTGCGGTCGCAAAAAAGGCAGATGTTGTGATAATTGCACCAGCTTCCGCAAATGTTATTGGCAAGGTGGCATCGGGTATTGCAGACGACATGCTGACCACCACCGTGATGGCTTGCAACTGTCCAAAAATTATCTCACCTGCCATGAACCACAACATGTTCCACAACCCGATAGTACAGGATAATATAGAAAAACTGCGGAAATTCGGCTATCAGATAGTTGAGCCCGAAAAGGGCATGCTGGCAAATGGTGACAGCGGCGACGGACGTATGCCCGAACCCGAGGTGCTGTATGAGTACGTCATCAGGGAGATCGCTTGTGAGAAGGATCTTGCGGGCAGGCATGTTCTTGTCACGGCGGGGGCGACCCGTGAATCTATCGACCCCGTGCGTTTCATAACAAACCATTCAAGCGGAAAAATGGGCATTGCAGCCGCAAAGGCAGCAATGTTAAGGGGCGCAGATGTCACACTGGTGGCTGGTCATGTTGAAGCACCGCTGCCTCCGTTCGTAAGGTATGTTCCCGTTGAAAGTGCAGAGGATATGTTCCGTGCGGTGACACAGTTGTCCGATAAAATGGACATTATAATCAAGGCTGCGGCTGTTGCGGATTACACGCCCGTTACTACCGCCGACAGCAAGCTGAAAAAGTCCGATAATGATATGAATATCGAGCTGAAACGCACGCAGGATATACTGAAATATCTGGGTGAACACAAGCGCAAGGGTCAGGTGATATGCGGGTTCTCGATGGAAACAGACAATGTTCTTGAAAACTCGTCCAAAAAGCTGGTCAGCAAAAATTGCGATATGATATGTGCTAATTCACTGAGAACTGAGGGCGCAGGATTCGGCGTTGACACGAATGTCATAACAATGATCACAAAAGACGGCGCAGACGAACTTCCGCTGATGTCAAAGGAACAGGCTGCGCACAGGATATTGGATAAACTGCTGACACTTTGATAGGCAGTTCAAGGGGTAATAATGAAAAGGATACAAATATTTGAAAATGGGATAAATGTCGTTTTTGAGATAAATGATGACAGACAGATAAGGCTGCTGCATTTTTCTGCATTGCCGTTCGATGAACGTGACCTGACTTCAAGAACAGGCACCGCAGGCTTTTCACTGGTCGAGCTTCAGGTCAGCGGCATCGACAGGGCGGGTGAGCGGCACGGTAATAAGTATATAATCACAGCGCCCGGATATCGCATGAAATATAAAGATCTTAAAGATCTGAACAATGCTTTCGGGCGCAAGCTGGAGATAACCTGTGCTGATGAAGAAACAGGGCTGGAGACTGTTTCGCATTTTCAATTCTACACAGGCACACAGGTCGTAAGGACATGGACTGATGTCAATAATTGTGGTACGGAAAAACAGACCATTGAATATGTTTCTTCGTTTTCTCTGACTGGCATCGAGAAAGAGGGAATACTGCCGCAGGACGAAAAAATGCGCATCGGCATCTGTCACAATTCGTGGCAGAGGGAGCTGCAATGGCAGTTTTACACGCTTGAACAGGTCGGTCTGGGGCTGGCACAGCCTGCGGACTACCAGCATTCATCGAAGGTACTGGGCGTCACGAACGTTGGCAACTGGTCATCAAAGGAGTATATCCCGATGGGATATCTGGAGAACCGTGAGACGGGTTCGGCGCTGATGTGGCAGATCGAACACAACGGTTCATGGCACTGGGAGATATCCGACCGTGAGGGGCACTTGTACTTACAGCTTTCGGGTCCCGATGAGATAGAGTCGCATTGGTCGAAGGAATTGGCGCCGAATGACAGTTTCAGATCTGTATATACTTCCGTTTGCGCAGTGAGCGGCGGCTTTGATGAAGCTGTTGCGGAAATGACAAAGTACCGTCGTCTCATTCGACGTAAGAACCGTGATAATGCTACACTTGCGGTGATCTTCAATGATTACATGAACTGCCTTTGGGCTGACCCGACTGCTGAAAAAGAGTTCCCGCTGATAGATGCAGCAGCTGAAGCCGGGTGCGAATATTTTTGCATTGATGCGGGCTGGTATGCTGACGGTATCTGGTGGGACTGGGTCGGTGAGTGGCAGGAAAGCCGCAAGCGATTCCCGAACGGATTGAAAGAAGTTACTGATTATATTCGCAAAAAAGGACTGGTCCCCGGAGTATGGCTGGAGATCGAAGTTATGGGCATAAAGTGCCCGTTGGCTGACAAGCTTCCCGACAGCTGGTTCTTTGTAAGGCACGGTAAGCGAGTGTTCGACAGAAGCCGCTATCAGCTTGATTTCCGTAATCCCGAGGTTCGTGCTCACTGCGACGAAGTCATTGACAGGCTCGTCAGGGAGTATGGCGTAGGGTACATAAAAATGGACTACAATATTGAACCGGGTATCGGCACAGAACTTGATGCTGACAGCGTGGGCGATGGTCTGTTGGAGCACGAAAAAGCATATTTAGCGTGGCTTGACGGTGTTTTTGAAAGGCATAAGGGTCTTATAGTCGAAAATTGCTCCAGCGGCGGGCTTAGAATGGATTATGCGATGCTGTCAAGATATTCCATTCAATCGACTTCCGATCAGGACGATTACCGCAAATATGCCACGATCGCCGCAAATGCGCCATCTGCGCTCTGCCCGGAACAGGCGGCTGTGTGGAGTTACCCGATGACCTCGGGCGACCGTGAGGAGGTCGTTTTCAACATGGTCAATGCCATGCTGCTGAGGATCCACCAGAGCGGTCATCTGGCTATGCTCGAACCCGAACGCCTGGAACTTGTCAGGGAAGCCATTTCGGTATATAAGAATATTCGCACAGATATAAAGGATTCAGTACCGTTCTTTCCGTTGGGACTGTCCAAATTCTCGGATAATTGGGCTGCTCTCGGACTTGACTGCGGCAGTAAACTTTACCTTGCTGTCTGGCGCAGGGAAGGCGAGCATACCTACACAGTCCCCCTGGGTGAAAGATGTGCGGAAAAACGCAGTATCAAGTGTATATATCCGTCGTTCAATGAGGAAAGATATGCTTTTTATCCAAATAATCGTACAGCTGTGTTTGAGTTTTCGGGACAGTTCACTGCAAGACTTTTCGTGATAGAATAGCATCAGATATTGCTATTTTGCCTTCGACCGATAATTGCGGTAATATACTGACCGTTTATTGCTGCGCTTCAACTCGATTTTTTATTAGATAGATGGGAGAAAAAATGGACATTAAGATACCTGGATACGTCAGTGCTGTCATAGACAGACTGGTTCAGAATAATTATGAAGCTTATATTGTCGGCGGGTGTGTCAGGGATAGTTTTATGGACAAAGAGCCCCATGATTTCGATGTTTGCACTAATTGCACTCCTGACATGATGGTGCGGATATTCAATGATTTTCACACCATTGAAACGGGACTGAAGCATGGTACGCTCACCGTAATGTCTGAGCATAACCCTGTTGAAGTCACAACTTACAGGAGCGATGGTGAGTATACCGACCACAGACGTCCCGATACTGTAATATTTGAAACCGAACTTTCCGAGGACCTTAAACGCAGGGACTTCACCATCAATGCCATGTGTTACAGTCCGTATGATGGGATAGTTGATCTGTTTGATGGTCAGATAGATCTGAAAAACAGGGTCGTCAGATGTGTCGGTGAAGCTGAGGAAAGATTTGAGGAGGATGCTCTGCGCATCATGCGTGCACTGAGATTTGCAGCTGTCCTTGACTTCGATATAGAAGAAAATACAGCTGCCGCAATGAGAAAGAAAGCTCATCTGCTGAGCGCAATTTCTGCTGAACGCATTTTCTCCGAACTTAAAAAGCTGCTTTGCGGAAAGGCTGCGTGCAGGATAATGCTGGAATACAGCGACCTTATATCGCTTATTATACCTGAGATAAAGCCCTGCATTGGCTGTGCGCAGAACAATGTCCACCATTGTTATAACGTTTATGAGCATATATGCAAAAGTGTCGAGAATATCATACCTGATGAAGATCTGCGTCTGACTATGCTGTTCCACGATATTGGCAAGCCTGAGAAAAAGACCACAGATACGCTCGGTCAGGACCATTTCAAGCTTCATCCGCTGGCAAGTGCTGATATTGCAGAGAAGGTACTGTTGAGGCTGAAATGCTCCAACAAGACTCTGAAGCGTGTGACTGACCTTGTGCGTGAACATGATAACAGGATACCGCCGAAACGCAGGACTGTCAAGCGTTTCATAGCAAAATATGACTATGATTTTTATAATGACTGGCTGAAGGTCCGACGTGCTGATACGCTGGCACAGTCTGACTATATGAGAGCTGAAAAGCTGGCTGAACTTGACGAACTTGCAGCTCTCGGTGCCGAGATATCAGCGGATATGTGCTGCCTCAAAGTTACCGATCTCGCAATAAACGGTCATGATGTTATGGCGCTTGGATACACAGGTTCTGAGATCAAGACTGTGCTCAATTTTGCCCTTGATGCAGTTTTCGATGAAATATCAGAAAATGAACATGATGCGTTGATCGGATATATTAAGGAGAATTATGATGCAAAGAGCTAAGGATATTTTGCTCAGGTGGTTGCCGCTGATCGTTTTATGCGTGCTTATCTTCGTGTTTTCGAGCTTTTCAGCGGACGATTCAAGTGAACAAAGCGGCGGTATCGTTGACCTGATAATCAAGGAGTTTTTCCCTGATTTTCATGAAGCGTCTTTACCTCAACAGGCAGCCCTTACCGACCTGCTTACTGTGCTTGTGCGCAAAAGTGCCCATTTTTCGGAGTATGCGCTGCTTGAATGGCTTGCTTTCTCTGCTTTTCACCGCATTAAAATGTATTTGCTGCGCTGGGGACTTGCTGTGCTGTTTGCATTCGTCTATGCCTGCACAGATGAGTTCCATCAGACCTTCGTGGCGGGGCGTGCAGGCTTGTTTCATGATGTTCTTGTCGATACATCGGGTGCTTTGCTTGGTGCACTCATCGCCTGCTTTATCTCTGTTTTTTACGCAGCACACCGTATCATCAAAGAAAGATCCGCTGCTGATAACTGACAGTCAGCGGTTCTTTTGTTTTTTATCACACTATCCGTCTGATATATTTGTGTATATTCAACATTAATTTATTTTACTTAACTGCTCTTCTTGACAAATCTTTATATATACGTTATAATATCCTTAGGTTATTATGGAACGAGTGGTGTTTAGTATGGATAATAATGTTAAGTCCATCAGTTCAAGGGTAAAGACTGCACTTGGACTTGATGAACACAGTGAATATGTAAAAAATTATTTTTATGATACCAACATGAAAGCAAGCATTTACATGTCAGTTATGGTCATTGTGCTTGAGGTGTGGATGATAATCCGCCTGACCAGGACGATCATTGTAAATCATTTGCAGGCTGACCTGCCTCACTTTTTTGAGAAGTATTACTCAAATTACCTGATACTTCTAAGTGCGGGCGTGGCAATGCTTATCTTTGCTGTGAGGTACATTCTTGGCAAGACTGACCGCAAGTTCATCGGAACAGGCTTAAAATGGCTGTTTTCTTTTATCTGCATTTATTTCGGCATTAAAGTTTCGATGAATGATTACTCAAAAGGTGAGCAGATACTGACATTTCTTACCATGGAACTTTTCGTGGTCTGCCTGCTTACCTGGCGGCCTGTGGTCGGTTTCCTCATTCTGACCTCGTCGTACATGTTCTTCTTTTTGAAGCTTAACGGCATGGTGGCGGTCAACACGGGAGAAACGGGTCTGACGCTTGGCACGCAGATAAACAGCTTTACCATGTGGCTGGCGACGATGATGTTCTGCATTTCAAATTATAACAAGACTCTTTCGCAGGCGATGAAAGAGGAAAGTCTTGAAATCATAAACATGCACCTGACAAGGATATCTGTTGAAGACGAACTGACGGGTATCCACAATATGGTATATTTCAGGAGTGAGGCTGAAAAACTGCTGAATTTCGTTACTACCGATAAGACTAAGGTCGTTTTTCTGTTTTTTGATATTGAGAATTTCAAGTCATATAACGAAAAATACGGCTTCCATGAGGGTAATGAACTGCTTAAAAAAGTGGCTAATATGATAGTCGATGCTTTCCCGAATTCTTTGGTGTCCAGATTTTCGGACGACCATTTTGTTGTGCTGACCGGTGATGAGGGCAGCCGTGATTCGGCAAGCAAGCTTTCAAAGGCAGTTGCAGCGCTTCAGGACGAAGTTCACCTTCAGCTGAAATGCGGCGCATATAAGCCTGAGGGCGATGAGTCTGACCCAAGCATAGCCTGTGATCGTGCGAGATTTGCGTGCAACAGCATCAAAAAGCGCTATGAGACCAATTTCAGGCTGTACGATAAAACGCTGGAGGACAAATTCCAGCTGAAACAGTACATCGTCAACAGTGTGGATAATGCCATTGCAAACGAACATATCAAGGTGTATTACCAGCCTGTCGTATCTACCAGAACGGGTAAGATAGTTGGACTTGAAGCACTTGCAAGGTGGCAGGATCCAACCTACGGTCTGCTGCCGCCAGGTGCATTCATAGATATACTGGAGGAATACCGCCAGATACACAAGCTGGATATCTGCATTATCGACAATGTCTGCCGTGATTACCGCACCGCCACTGAAAATGGTGAGGCGTTCGTGCCTGTTTCGCTCAACTTCTCACGGCTCGATTTTGAACTTTGTGATATCGTAAGCGAGTTGAAATAC
>CAMNMO010000096.1 GCA_946544695.1 uncultured Ruminococcus sp.
GAGGTGGACTCCAGCGGGTCAACTGCGGGGAATATACCCAGCGAAGCTATGCTTCTTGAAAGTACCGTCGTTGCGTCCAGATGTGCGAATGTGGTGGCAGGTGCAGGGTCGGTAAGGTCGTCCGCAGGCACGTAAACAGCCTGTACGGAGGTTATCGAACCCTTGTTGGTGGAGGTTATCCTCTCCTGCAAAGCACCCATCTCTGTTGCCAGTGTGGGCTGATATCCAACTGCCGAAGGCATACGTCCCAGCAGCGCAGACACCTCAGAACCTGCCTGAGTGAATCTGAATATGTTGTCTATGAACAGCAGCACGTCCTGACCTTCCACATCACGGAAATACTCCGCCATAGTCAGTCCCGACAGACCTACTCTCATTCTTGCTCCGGGCGGTTCGTTCATCTGACCGTACACCAGAACGGTCTTGTCGATAACGCCCGACTGCTTCATCTCCCAGTAAAGGTCGTTACCCTCACGGGTACGCTCGCCAACGCCTGTGAATACGGATATACCGCCGTGCTGGTTGGCAACGTTGTTTATAAGCTCCTGAATAAGCACTGTTTTGCCGACGCCCGCACCGCCGAACAGACCTATCTTACCGCCCTTGAGGTAGGGTGCTATCAGGTCGATGACCTTGATGCCTGTCTCCAGTATCTCGTTGGCAGCAGTCTGCTCCTCGTAAGTGGGGGGCTCACGGTGTATCTCCCAGCGCTCCGCAGTTTCGGGTGCGGGAAGATTATCAACAGGCTCACCCAGCAGGTTGAACATTCTCGAAAGAGTCTCCCTGCCCACAGGCACCGATATGGCTTTGCCTGTATCCAGCGCATCTACACCTCTTACCAGTCCGTCAGTCGAGGACATAGCTATGCATCTTACCACATCATCACCGATGTGCTGTGCCACCTCGACCACCAGCCTGGTGCCGTTATTGTCTATTTCAAGCGCATTCAGAAGATCGGGCATGTGGTCCTTGTCAAAACGGACGTCAACGACCGCTCCGACTATCTGCACGACCTTGCCTATATTTGTGCTTTCCATCAGCTTTCTTCCTTTCCGAACTCATAGTCCGTCATACGGAAATATGAATTAAATTATATGTTTTATTATATCGATGTTCCCTGCCAATAATTATGAATTATCATTAAGGCTTGCCGAGCTTATCTCGGTTATCTCCTGAGTGATCTGTGCCTGTCTTGCACGGTTGTACAGCAGCGACAGCTTCTCGATCATCTCGTTTGCATTGTCACTTGCAGACTCCATCGCCGTTCTTCTTGCAGCCTGTTCGGAAGCAAAGCTGTCAACAATGGCAGAATACAGCATGCCGCCCAAGTATTCGGGTATCAGGCTGTCGAACACTGCCTCGGGCGAGGGGTCGTATATGGTCATGGGGTGCTTTTCACCCAGATATTCCAGGTTCTCAACAGGCAGTATCCTCAGGTGCTGAGGTTCCTGCGTCATCACCGATACAAAGGTGGTGTATACCAGTTCCACCGCATCAAAGTCACCCAGCTTGAACCTGTCTATGACCTTGTTCGCTATCATCATGGTATCTATAAGCTCGATGCCCTCCGCTATCTGCGGGAAACCGTCTATCAGCTTGTATTCCCTTTTCTCGAAATACTCCACAGCCTTCTTGCCTATCGCCATGATGACCGCTTCACCGCCGCTCTCGGCTATGGCATCAGCCTTCGCCTTTGCAAGCTTCAGCACATTCGAGTTGAAGCCGCCCGCCAGACCTCTGTCACCCGCTATAACTATCAGCAGCACCGAGTTCTTGAACTTCTTCTTTGTGAACACCGAAGTGAATTCGTGATCTCTGGAAATGTCCGCCATCACCTGGAAAACGCCCTCAAAAAACGGGTGCACCGCTTCGGCACGCTCCTTAGCTTTCCTCATCTTCGAGGACGCCACCAGCTGCATCGCCTTTGTGATCTGCATGGTGCTTTCCACGCTCTTTATACGGCGCTTTACGTCCTTCATGTTAGCCATAAGCCGCTCTCCTTACTTGTGACCGACAAACTTCTCCGCAAAGTCACGCAGCACCTCTTTCAGTGCCTTCTCGTTTTCTGCGGTAAGCTCTTTGGTGTCCCTTATGGACGCCAGTATATCGGGGTGTGCTTCATCGAGGTGTATGAACAGATCCTTCTCATATTCACGTATGTCCTCAACGGGTATCTTTTTAAGATAATTGTTTACAACAGCGTAGATTATGACCACCTGCTTCTCAACATCGACAGGTGAGTTCTTCGACTGCTTGAGCACCTCAACTATGCGTTCGCCCTGCGCCAGTCTGTCCTTAGTATCCTGATCCAGATCCGAGCCGAACTGCGAGAAGCTCTGCAATTCTCTGTACTGCGAGTACAGCAGCTTCAGCGGGCCCGAGACCTTCTTCATCGCCTTTATCTGTGCCGAACCGCCGACACGGGATACCGAGATACCGGGGTTTACCGCAGGTCTGACACCCGAGAAGAACAGCTCTGTCTCCAGGAATATCTGACCGTCGGTTATGGATATTACGTTTGTAGGTATGTAAGCCGAAACGTCACCCGCCTGTGTCTCGATGATGGGCAGTGCGGTTATCGAACCGCCGCCGTTTTCTTCATTCAGGCAGCACGCCCTCTCCAGCAGTCTTGAATGCAGATAGAATACATCGCCGGGATAAGCCTCACGTCCCGTAGGTCTTTTCAGCAGCAGCGACATAGTCCTGTAAGCCACCGCATGCTTGGAAAGATCGTCATATACACACAGAACGTCTTTGCCCTGAAGCATGAAGTATTCTGCCATCGCAACGCCTGCATAGGGTGCGATGTACTGCAAAGGTGCCATCTCTGACGCCGTTGCCGATACGACTATGGAGTAATCCATAGCGTCATTCTTTGTCAGTGTATCAACGATGTTTGCAACTGTTGATATCTTCTGACCTATTGCGACATATATGCAGATAACGTCCTTGCCCTTCTGGTTGATTATGGTATCCAGCGCAATGGTCGTCTTGCCTGTCTGTCTGTCGCCTATGATAAGTTCACGCTGACCTCTGCCGACGGGTATCATCGAGTCGATAGCCTTGATACCTGTCTGTAAGGGTCTGCTTACGGATTTTCTTGTTATTATGCCGAATGCGGGGCTCTCAACGGGGCGTGTCTCCTCAGTGAGTATGGCACCCTTGCCGTCGATGGGCGCACCCAGCGCATTTACTACTCTGCCCAGCATCGCTTCACCGACAGGCACCGAAACTATCCTGCCTGTCCTCTTGACATTCGTGCCTTCTCTGATGCCTTCTTCGGTACCCAGCAGCACGCAGCCGACGAAATCCTGCTCCAGGTTCATCGCCATACCGTAGGTGCCGTTCTCGAATTCCAGCAGCTCGCCCGACATGCACTTCTCCAGTCCGTTGACTCTCGAAATGCCGTCGCCCACCGTGCAGACTGTGCCCACATCATCGAGCACCAGCTTTGTGCGGTAGTTCTTTATCTGTGATTTTATCAGACCTGTTATCTCATCAGGACGTAAATTCATAATTTTCCGTTCCCTTCTGTACGTTTAAATAAAAAGCAGCGCTCACGCTATCGTATTCGTTATCTGTGCCTTCAGCTTGTCGAGCCTTGTCTTTACGCTCGAATCAAGCTCGGTATTGCCGTAGCGCACCACTATACCGCCTATCAGCGACTTATCCACCTGTTCGGTAAGCACTATGTTCCTGCCTGTGGACTTCGCCATCTTGTCGGTCAGGCGCTTTCTCAGCTCATCTGTCAGGGGCTCTGCGGTAACGGCAGTCACCTCAAGGATATTTTTGCTGTCGTTGTACATCTGCCTGAACTCCGAATATATCTCGTCCAGCCTGTCAGCCCTGCCCTTTTCGGTCACCAGGCACAAAAAGTCCAGCAGCAGCCCTTCCATCTTTCCGCCGAAAACAGCGTCAAGGCTCTCAGCCTTTTCCCTGCCTGATATCAGCGGCGATGCCAGGAACCTTATGTACTCGGCACATTCGCCGTCCCTCGTCAGCTCACAGAACTGCGTCAGATCGGCATACACCTCATCAAGCCTGCCCTGCTCGGTGCACAGCTCGAACAGTGCGGTGCTGTATATCTTGCCTATCGTCTCAGCCATCAGCCTTCACCCACGTTGTCGATGAACTCGCCTATCAGCCGCTCGTTGTCAGCGCTGGTCAGATCCTTCTCGATAACAGCCTGCGCCGCCTGGAATGCGATATCGGTGATATCGTCCTTAATCTTGTTTACTGCGATCTTCTTTTCACGCTCTATCTCGTTTCTCGCCTGCTCGGTGATGCCCTTAGCCTCCACCTTTGCATCGGCGATGATCTCGTCACTTCTCTGCTGCGCCTTGCGTGTAGCTGCCTGTATTATCTTGGCAGACTCTTCCTTTGCGCCGCTTATGCGCTGCTCGTACTCCTGCTCCAGCTGCTTGGCATGTTCTTCTGCCTCATCAGCCTTCTTGTAGGTCTCAGCGACCTCGTTCTTCCTGTCCTCCATCACCTTGTTGACCTTATCGAACAGAAAGTGCTTGAGCACTAAAAACAGTATGAGCAGGTTGAGCCATGTGGCGATAATGGTAGTGAGATTGATCGACAGAAAATCCGTCACATCTCCTGCTGACATTATCATCTGCAAAACCTCCCTTTATCTGTATGCAAGTCTGTTCAGATCATCAGAGCTTGCCGATGAAGGGGTTACCGAACATCAGTATCAGTGCAACAACGAAGGAGTAGATACCTGTTGACTCAGCCATTGCGACACCGATGAACATCGTTCTGGTGCAGTCGCCCTGTGCTTCGGGCTGTCTTGCGATGGACTCGATGGTCTTGCCGACAGCGTAGCCCTCACCGATACCGGGGCCTATACCTGCGATCATTGCCAGGCCTGCGCCCACTGCGGAACAACCTAATACAAATGCCTTATCACTTAACATAATAAAAACCTCCAAAGTTTTGTTTACTATCTATATCAAACGACATATAGATTTTCACTCAGACCGACTGCACTGCCTGTGATATCTGGCTGTGTGGTCGGGATAAGTCAGACAATTTATGTCATTTAATATATTTTCGCAGAACATTTCTGCGTTTCTTACTTATTTTGTTTGCGGCACCCTCGGGTGCTCAAAGCCTTCATAGCCCACAGGTACTCTCTGCCGTTTACCGTGATCTCCCTCAGCTTTGTCCTTTTCATAAACAGACCTCATGCCGTTATGCCCCGTGCAGCCAGCTCCCGCTCTATGACGGATATCAGATGATCCTGCTCATCTATGAGCCTTCTGTCATAGAACTTCTCAGTGAAAAAGAAATCGAAAGGCAGCCTGCTGATGTTTTTCGTGGGGTCGGGGTCATTCATCCCGGCATTCATCTCTGCACGTTCACGGAAGGCTTTCTCCCTCAGCTCATTCAGAGTAAATATACCACTGAATCGTAGCTCCTCCCATGCGGGGACCTCTTGTCTCCGCAAATGCCACAGGCTCGCCTTTTTGCGGCTTCATATTTCCGCCGAACAGCGCCACGGCTTATTCCTCAGCAGCAGCCGCCACGTTGACCATTGTCAGCGTGGAGAATATGTAAGCCTGTATGCAGCCTGAGAACAGGTCGAAGTAGACACTCAGTACAGCGGGTATACCTACCTGAAGTACGCTCAGCGCCCATGAACCGAACTCAAAGTGCAGGTGCAGTGCTTCAGACGCATTGCCCAGCGCCGAATACAGCAGACCTGTTATTACCATGCCGCCTGCCACGTTGCCGAAAAGACGGAACGCCATCGAAGCGGGGGTAGCGATCTCACTGATGAGGTTGAGGGGCAGTATGAATGAAACGGGCTGTGCAAAGCCCTTGAGGTAGCCTAAGAATCCGTTTGCCTTTATCTTGTGGAACGTTATCAGCACAAAGGTCACAGCAGCCCATGCAGCAGTAACGTTTATGTCAGCCGTCATCGACCTCAGACCCACCATGCTTATCAGTGCGCCGAGCACCGCAGATATCAGCAGCGTGCCTATGTAGGGCGCATAGTACATCATCTTCTCACCCATCGACGTCCTGACCATGTTGTTGACAAAGCCCACGAACATCTCCGCCACTACCTGTTTCTTGCTCTCAGGCTTCTTTTTGAGGTCTTTTGTCAGCCACAGGCACAGCAATGTCACCACAACTATTATCAGCCAGCCCATAACAACAGTCTCTGTGAATATCAGCGGACCTATCGTAAAGACGATCTTGGGACCGTCACCTAATCCTTCCATAAATGCCTATCCTTTCCTGCCGATGAAGTGATCGGCTGTCAGTATCATTCTCGGGAACAGCTGCGGCAGCAGTATCCCCGTAAAGTTTGCAAATCCCGTATATGCAGCCGTGCAGCTGAGCACCACCAGCGCTGCCATTCTCAGCGCATAGCACCCACGCATTTTTCTGACTGCCGCTTTTCTGTCCAGCCTGACAGCACTTTCGCAGCACCGCCCGAAATACTCGAACTGTCCGCACATGAAAGCGTAGCCTATGCAAAACCCCAGCAGCTGAGATATCCTGAACCCCCAAAAAAGCGTCACCGCAAAGCAGACCGCCGTCATCACAGCGCCCCACTTGTATATCATTCTCAGCAGCGGTCTTGTGACCGAAGTGTTATCACCCGAAAGCAATGTAACTTTCCTGTTTTTCAAACACGATCTCCGCCTTTCGGTCATGGATCAGAACAAACTCGCACATACAAATTGATTATACCATCTTTTATTAATTTTTTAAAGGGGTTTTCAAGTTACCCCCCTTAAATTTTACAATTTATTAACAAAGAACTTTGCTCTTTCGGGTATAATGTCTCACTCAAAATGACCGTCGGTCATTTATCCGAGCTTATTATACCACCTTTCTTAACTTTTGTCAATCGTCAAAATGACCAATGGTCATATTTGTTAGAGATCTTTATAGTCATCCCTTCAGCACACCATTTTATACATCGGTGTAACAAGATATTTTTATTATATGGTTATCCCTTTAAAACACCACTAAGAAATAAGTATAACAAGGATAATTTATTGAGTTGTTTTCTCTCCCCCGCCGAAGGCGGGGGAGAGAAAACCGCCAACTATTGTTAATGCCCGCTGAAAGGCTGTTTAGTGTGGTGTGTCAGCGGGATAACCATATTTTATTATAACGTATTCTTTTCCATGCGTTCACGCATTTGCCTACGGCGGGGAAAAGAATACAGACGGCTATTGTTCCCTATGAAAACTCTGTTTAGTGTGCGGGATAACAAAAAACAGGAGGCCCACGCCGCCCTTGCGGACAGCGCAGTTCTCCCGTCGATGTCAATATTATATCACCTATCAGCCGTGCAGTTCATGTCCTACCGAGTCATACTCGTCAATGACCTCCTGCCCGGGCTTTGAAGTCAGCAGTGATACGACCACGATGCATACCGAAGCCACAACAAATGCGGGCAGCAGCTCATATATAGCCAGAACACCGCCCATAGGCGCTATCTTGAACTTCCATACGAATACCATCACGCCGCCTGCGACCATGCCTGCTATGGCACCGTACTTGTTTGAACGCTTCCAGAAAAGCGCAGCCAGCATAACAGGTCCGAATGTCGCACCGAAGCCTGCCCATGCAAAGGATACGACCCTGAATACCGAGCTGTCCTGATCCCATGCAAGTATAACGCCCAGCACTGCTATCACCATCAGCACACCTCTTGCCACCAGCATAGCCTGCTTGTCGCTGAGTTTTATGCCGAACACGCCTTTCAGCAGATTCTCTGACATCGCAGATGATGCAGCCAGCAGCTGTGAATCTGCCGTTGACATCGTACATGCCAGTATGCCTGCAAATACCAGTCCCGCAATAACAGCCAGCATAAAATGCTCACTGCTCATATACTGTGCTATCTTGATGATGATAGTCTCGGAATTGTTGCCGTCAAGCTTGTCAACAGTGCCGTTTCCCGAAAGCATGTTGCCGATGAAGCCTATGAAGATAGCCACTGCCATCGAGATGACCACCCATACCGATGCTATGCGCCTTGAGGTCTTTATCTTCTCCTTGTCCTCTATCGCCATGAATCTCAGCAGTACGTGCGGCATGCCGAAGTAGCCCAGTCCCCACGCCAGCAGTGATGCGATGGTCAGCGGTGAATAGCTGTCAGAACCGCCCGTTTCAACATTGTGTATGTTCATCAGGTCGAAATATCCGGGTATGCTCTTTGCATTGTCGATGACATTGTCAAAGCCGCCTGCCGAGTTCACACCGAAGATAACAATGCTTATCAGCGCCACTGTCATAACTATCGACTGCACCAGGTCTGTGGTAGATGCTGCCAGGAATCCGCCTGTGCAGGTATACAATATTATTACTATCGCACTTACTATCATGGCTATATGATAGTCCCAGCCGAACAGCGAGCTGAAAAGCTTGCCGCATGCCGAAAATCCCGATGCTGTGTACGGCACGAAGAACACCAGTATGATGACCGCCGCAACACCCATCAGCACCTTGTTCTTGTCACGGTATCTCGCCGAGAAGAAATCGGGGATGGTTATCGCCCCCACCTTCTGTGAGTATACTCTCAGTCTCTTTGCCACGATAAGCCAGTTCAGGTATGTACCCACCGCCAGACCTATCGCAGTCCAGCCTGCCTCAGCACCGCCTGTCAGGTAAGCTACACCGGGCAGACCCATCAGCAGCCAGCTGCTCATATCCGATGCTTCCGCACTCATCGCAGTTACCAGCGGACCAAGCTTTCTGCCGCCCAGATAGAAATCTCCGACGTCCTCATTTTTCCGTGAGCATAATACGCCTATGACCACCATGAAGATGAGGTACAGACCGATAGTCACCAGAATGACTATATTTCCGCTCATATTCTAAAAACTCCCTTCTGCCCTTTTTCGGGCAAACTTATGCAACTATTATACACTATCGCCCCGAAATAGTCAAGTATGTGTCACCCTCCCGCACGGAAATCAATTTTTGCATAATACAAAGGTTTGAACATGCATTACGGCTGT
>CAMNMO010000097.1 GCA_946544695.1 uncultured Ruminococcus sp.
TCGACCGTGGCGGTGTCCAGATAGTTCTCGTCTTCGTACTCGTAGTAATCCTGCACGTAAACATTGAACTTGTGAAGTATATCCTCCAGCGGGTGCTGTGAGATATCGCTTGCATCATCATGCTCACCGAATTCAGGTTCCTGCTCAAAGGAAAGGCTGGTAAAATACAGCCCCTCAAATTCGTACACGCCTGCCGCCACACAGTTCACACCGTCAGCGCAGTATTTATCGGGATAATAATCAACAATATTCTTCATCGTCATTCTCCTCGTCATATTCAAGACCTAAAACAGGATATACAGCCTCAGCCGCAGAGTCAAAGCCTTCTTCCGAAGCAGATGCGAGCATTATAACGGAATTATCGCCATTCGGCATCACTGCCATGAAAGTGTCATCATTGGCCCTAAAAAACTGCGCCCCCATATAAATGCCGCTGTCAGCAGCTTCAATAAGAGTGAACATGCTTTTCAGTTTTTCAGTCTGTTTGGCATCAGCTTCGAGATAGCCGTCATCGGGCGCATATTCAAGAACGCCTCCGACAGCGTTCAGATAAGCATGTGCCGTCAGCACCTTTGCAAGGCTGCCGCCTGTAAGATACCACTTGTTATCACCGTAATTTTCGTAAACGGGCGGGTCGTCCTGCGACATATCGCTCAGCTTTATGCCCCAGAAAGAAACGCTCTGATTTTCCGAAAAGAAAACATAATAACCCTCAGCCTTTTTCATGCCGACTTTATCGGCAGGCATAAGATAATCGCACACGGGGTTTTGAGTGAGCTCTTCACAGCCTGCGCAAAGCCTGTAATAGTTTTCCAGCGCAGTCGGCAGACTGCCATACTCCGCTTTCAGGGAAGAAATATCTTCCTCGCTCCAGCCGCACGGCTCGTCAAGTCCGAAAAGACTGCGTATATCCTCGTAGCCGAACATATTACTCAGCTTCACCCAGAAGCTGTACAGCCTTCATCATTATAGCCACCTCAAGGCGCTTCTTCTGTATCTGGCATGAAAGCTTATGAGCTGCACGAATATCGTGCTGATAGATATAGTTATTGGCGTTGCAGCCGCCGCTGCAATAGAACTTCGCCCAGCATTTCTTGCATTCGGGCTTGGTGTAAACGTGCGCCCTTGCAAAGTCGTTCTTCATTTCCATATTGAAGCTGCCGTCATACAGGTTGCCCATCTTATATTCCTCCACACCAACGAACTGATGGCATGGGTAAATGTCACCGTCGGGAGTGATGGCAATATATTCATTGCCGCAGCCGCAGCCACGCAATCTCTTGATAGCGCAAGGACCCTGATCCAGATCGAGCATGAAGTGGAAAAAGTTGATGAACTTGCCGCTCTTGCGTATCTTGGCGATCTTTTCGGCAAGCACTTCATATTCCTTGAATATGCGGGGCAGGTCAGCCTCAGTGATAGCGTATGGCTCCGAAGCATCAGCCATAACAGGTTCAACAGATATCTGCTCAAAGCCCAGATCATAAAGATGCATAACGTCCTCGGAAAAATCAAGGTTATACTTAGTGTATGTACCTCTTACATACCAGTCCTTGTCATTGCCACGCTTTTCAACAAGGCGCTTGAAATTCTTGGTTATCAGGTCGTAGCAGCCTGTGCCGTCAACACGCACTCTCACACGGTCGTTGACTTCCTTTCTGCCATCGATGGAAAGCACGACATTGTACATCTCACGGTTGATGAAATCGATCATTTCATCAGTCAGGTGCATGCCGTTAGTGGTAGTTGTGAATCTGAATACCTTTCCTGATTCAGCTTCTCTTGAGCGTGCATACTCAACTGTCTTCATGACAACATCAAAATTCAGTGAAGGCTCGCCGCCGAAGAAGTCCACCTCAAGGAACTTCCTGCCATAAGACTTTTCGATGAGAAAATCTATCGCACGCTTAGCAGTCTCCAGGTCCATCAGTTTTCTGCCTTCGCCGAAATCGCCTGTGGAAGCAAAGCAGTATTTACATCTGAGATTACAGTCATGCGAAACATGCAGGCACATAGCCTTTATAGGCGAAGCAACAGATGCCAGCGCAAACTTCTCATAATCGTCCTCAGAGAAAAGTATCTTGTCATTATAAAGCGAAACTATCTCCTGATAGCATTCCTCAACATCCTGTGCAGGATAGGTGCGGGATAATCTTTCCTTTACCTCTGCGGGACATGACTCGGAAAAAGGCGGTTCCACCCTGTCGAGAAGGTCGTAAGTAAGATCATCGACGATATGCACGCCGCCGCTGTTGACATCAAGCAGAATATTATAGCCTGCCAATTTGAACTTATGGATCATATATTTCCCTCACAATACCAGTTTTATTCAGATAAATGAATACGGGCGACCAAAGACCAGCCCTACGGGTCAGCCAAAGACCGATAGAGTTGACCTGTGCTCGCCCGTTTCGGCGGAAGCTGCCATAAGCAGCCCCCATCAACGGTTCTCAGATAATTATGCTTCCTTCTCGCACTTCTGGTTAGCAACAGTGCAAGAGGTCTTGCAAGCTGACTGACATGATGCCTGGCACTTGCCACAGCCGCCCTTAGCAGCAGTCTGCTTCAGATTAGCCTTGTTGATAGTCTTGATATGTTTCATAACGTCATACCTCCAAATACTGATTTACAGATATTATACCATATATCGGCACAATATTTATGAACTAACAATTAACAGCTTATAAATATTTAGCGTAGTAAATCAAAATATTAAGTTTACGGGTATCTTTTGGTATTAACGCCCACAGCACCGCCTACGGATGCAGCAAACACTGTAAGGAAAAGTTTTGCAAACGGTGAGAAATTCTCGGTGGACTTAACGAATATCCCGCCAAGCACCAGTATCATAACAAATATGATAAGACCGGTAAGCGCCCCCATAAGAAATCCACGGCGTTTTCTGCGCCTGCCGCCCACATATCCGCCTGTATAGGCACCGATAGCCAGTGCACCTGTCGACATTGCTGAAAGCACACTTTCGCCCGCATCTATCCTGGTCAGCAGAAATGCCATCGCACAAAGCAGCAGTAATATCACTCCCGCAGCAGCTGCCAGCGCCACAAGCTGTTCAGCTGCAAAACCAACTCCCCTGCTTCTGTTCATTCTGTGCTGTCTCATAGCAGCAGCCCCCTTTTTGCGTCTTTACAGCTATGATATTCACACAGACGTACAAATATGACAAAAGCCTGCGCAAAGGCAGGCTTTGTATTTACTTATCTGCGTCCTCGTCCTTATCGGAAACTACCTTTGCGATAGCCCATTTCATGACACGGATCTTGCTTCTGTCACCGCCTGTTTCGATAACGACAGTATCATCCTTGATCTGGGTAACGATACCAACGATACCACCGTTAGTGATTATCTCATCACCGATATCAAGGTTCTCACGCATCTCCTTATCCTGCTTTTCCTGCTTCTTCTGTGGCTTAATTATAAAGAAATAGAAGAAAACAAGTATCAGCGCAAGGGGAACAAAAGTCATAAGATAGCTAGTAGCAGTGGGTGCACTGCCGCTTGCTGACAAAATAGTCAAAAACTGTGAATAATTCATTTTACTGCCTCCTAGATATTAAATGCCTGGTTTGATTATATCAGATTTCAGAGTATTATTCAAGTGTGTTAACAAAATGTTTACTCTTCACCGCATTTATTTTTGATATAAGCATCTATGGCAGCAGCCGCTTTCTTTCCTGCGCCCATTGCAAGGATAACTGTTGCAGCGCCTGTAACAGCGTCACCGCCTGCGTACACACCTTCCTTAGTCGTTGCTTCGGAATCATCAACTATGAGACAGCCACGCTTGTTGACGTCCAGACCGGGAGTTGTGTTGCGGATAAGAGGATTGGGCGAAGTACCTATCGCCATTATAACAGTATCCACATCAAGTTCATAGTCAGAACCCTCGACCGCAACAGGACTTCTTCTTCCGCTCTCATCGGGTTCGCCGAGTTCCATCTTGCGGCATACCATTGAACGGACTCTGCCGTTGTCATCACCAAGAAGTTCAACAGGATTATTAAGTGTGAGGAACTCAACGCCCTCCTCCATAGCATGATGAACTTCTTCCTTACGTGCAGGCAATTCGTTCATAGAACGTCTGTAAACAACATATACCTTCTTTGCGCCTATCCTGAGTGCAGAACGTGCTGCGTCCATAGCAACGTTGCCGCCGCCCACAACTGCTACCTTCTGCGATTTCATGATAGGTGTGGCATATTCTTTCTTATAAGCCTTCATGAGATTTATCCTTGTAAGATACTCATTGGCTGAATAAACGCCTATAAGTCCCTCACCGCTGATACCCATGAATCTTGGCAGACCTGCGCCCGAACCTACGAAAACAGCTTCATAACCCATCTCAAAAAGCTCGTCCACCGACAGCACCTTGCCGATGACCATGTTTGTCATTATCTTGACACCCATCTTGGTAAGGTTATCTATCTCATGCTGAACGATAGTTTTAGGCAGTCTGAACTCGGGTATACCGTACATCAGCACGCCGCCTGCGGTATGGAAAGCTTCAAAAACAGTTACCTCATAACCAAGCTTAGCCAGGTCACCCGCAGCAGTCAGACCGCTGGGACCTGCACCAACTATTGCGACCTTGTGACCATTTGATTCGGGTATGACAGTCTCGGGTTCATTTCCACGCATATAATCAGCCACAAAGCGCTCCAGTCTGCCGATAGCAACAGGTTCACCCTTTTTGCCTCGAACGCACTGACCCTCGCACTGATTCTCCTGCGGACAGACACGGCCGCATACAGCAGGCAGGGAGTTAGTGGTCTTGATTATATCATAAGCAGCAGCAAAGTCGCCCTCAGCGACCTTAGAAATGAACTCGGGTATCCTTACACCTACGGGACAGCCGTTCATGCAGGGACGATTTTTGCAGTTAAGGCAGCGTCTTGCCTCTCTGACAGCCTTTTCCAGTGAATAACCCAGTGTTACCTCATCAAAGTTCTTAGCTCTTATCTCAGGCTCCTGTTCAGCAACAGGGATCTTCTCGGGTCTCATATCAGCCATTTACAGCACCTCCCATAAGTCTGCACACATGCTGCTTCTCAGCTTCGTTATATGTGGAGTTTCTTCTCACCAGCTCATTGAAATCCACCTGATGACCGTCAAAATCAGGGCCATCAACGCACGCATACTTTATCTCGCCGCCGACTCTTACACGGCAGCCGCCGCACATTCCTGTGCCGTCGATCATGATAGGATTGAGCGATACGATAGTTTTGATACCGTAAGGCTCGGTCACCTTACAGACAAATTTCATCATTGGCACAGGTCCGATAGCGATGACCTCATCAAACTTTCCGCCCTCATCTATAAGTTCCTTCAGTTTATCGGTAACAAATCCGTGATAACCATAAGAACCGTCATCTGTACAGATATGAAGAGCTGTGGATTCAGCCTTCATCTCATCTTCAAGTATGATTATATCCTTGCTTCTGAAGCCTGCGATGAGCTGTACATCTACGCCCATGTTATAAAGCTTCTTAGCCTGAGGATATGCAATGGCACAGCCGACACCGCCGCCGATAACAGCGACCTTCTTTATGCCCGACTCATACTCGGTAGCCATGCCGAGAGGACCTACCACATCAAGTATCTGCTCGCCCTCTTTAAGTGCGGCAAGGGTCATGGTAGAACCGCCTATTGTCTGGAATATAATAGTAACTATCCCCTTCTCACGGTCAAAATCCGCAATGGTAAGCGGGATACGCTCGCTGAACTCATCTGCCCTGACGATCACAAACTGACCTGCATCAGCTTTTTTAGCGATAAAAGGGGCATCGATATCCATCAGCACAACACTGTCGTTGAGCTGTTTCCTTCTGATTATCCTGAACAATTCTTATCCCTCCGAAGTTAATATTCATTTCATTATACTACATTTCACAATAAAAAACAAGTATCTGAAAGCGATAATTTTTAAAGTAACAATATTATAAGAAAATATTAATAATTTTCAAAAGCAGTTTTTATGGCTTCCCTTTCGGCGGTGATCCTGTCATTTACATCACCGAACAGACTGCTGTAAGCATATATCGCCGTCCCGCTGCATTTTTCGCAGTCATTTATCTGCGATGCTATGATACCTGTGTTTGCGGTGAATTCCTCCTCCGTACCGATCTTATATGCCGCAAGACCCACCACAAGACCCACATCATCACAGCTGCACATTTCTCTCCATTCACCGAGAGTCTCACTGAACGGCTTGACGGGGTTATCATATCCGAAATATATCTGAGGAATGATCCTGTCACAGAAACCTTTTTCGCTGCACCATCGCCTGACATCTGCATAAAGAAGATCATAGTTATTTTCGATATTACCCTGCGGTGATATGCCAACTTCTATCCTTTTATCTACTGATTTCACGCTTTCATATATCTCTCTGCACATATCCGATATATTCTCGCAGCGCCAGTCGGATAGTCCGCTGCTGCCGCCCATTTCAGAAAAGCACAGTGCATCAAAGCTTTCATCTGTTGTGGGATAAAAATAGTCATCATAGTGTATGCCGTCGATATCATAGTTTTGTGCTATTTCTGCGGCACCGTCTGCTATAAGCTCTCTCACATCAGCATAGGCGGGATCAAGCCATAAATGTTCATCGCCTTCGACAGCCGTTACCCTGTCATCACGGGAAGCATACCATTCAGCTGTCTTATATCCGTCAAGCTGTGACAGCCTGTCCCCGTTCTGCAAGCGAAGCGGGTTTATCCACGCATGAACAGAAAGTCCGTATTCATGCCCCTTTCTGCACATCACCTCAAGAGGGTCATAATCGCCGTTTTGCAGTTCGGAAGGCGGAAACAGCTGCGAATCATACATAGCATCGCCAAAGGGCCTGACATGGACATAAATGGTATTGATACCAAGTTCTGCCACATTTTTACAGGCTTTATCAAAACACAGTTCAAATCCGCTTTCAGTTTCAGCTGACAGCATGGGTGCAAGATCGATGTATGAAAGCCATATACTTTTCTGCCTTTCATAATTATGAGGAACATAGGACTTGTCCTGCAAAACAGGAACATCAGTATCAGCCGAAGGCATACAGGACGGCGCACGGATATCCCTGACAGCTGTTACATAAGCCGAATCATAACAGCCCGTTAAAACGAGACAGCATAATGCAGTCAAAATAAGCTTTTTCATTTGTAACTCTCCTCTAAGATCAGATAAGTAAAGATACTCTTTAACTATGATATTGGAGACATCCTGTTTTTATTACAAAAAAATACCGTCGGCTGACCGACGGTATTTATAAACTATACTTTTTTGCTGCTTAACATCAGCAGAGTTATCGCTGAGAATACCAGATGATATACAATGACCAGCGTAGGTGTTATCTGCGAGAAGGAACCCAGGAACATCGAGATAATGCATATCGCCGCACCCAATGCCACTGAACCTACCTGTATCGCAATGCCCAGCTGTGCAGTCGATCTGATTCGCTTGACACCTGTTATCAGCATTGCAAAAGCAGGGAAACTGCCGCTGCAAAGCATAGACGACGATTCACGTTCCTTATAGCCAACTTCTTCTTCGTACTCATTATGATATCTGAATGGCAGAAGCTTGATCGAACCATGATCGAGATCAAAAAGCTTTTCAAGATAAGACTCCGTAATAAAGCCGTCTATATTTCTGACGATGGTGACAACGCCCTCTCTCTCAAGCGCCTTCATCCACTTTGAAACAGAAACAGATGACGAAACTTTTATAACGAACATGGTCGAAATAACGCCCGAAATGGAAAGATACAGGATGATATTGCCCCTGCCGTATTCTTCCTCTTTTGATACGGGCGGCAGACCATCTATCGAATGATCTTCCATGTGCTTGCGGGTACCGAGAAGCACACGCTTGTTGTTTATCCAGCCCGAAAGACCACGTTCATCTTCAAAGATGTAGCTTTCAACAGGATAAAGCATATCCAGCTTCCCTTTCAATATCTTATAGAACGGATTTTTCAGCATGCTGTCTGCCCTGAAAGCGAGGCTTGCAGCCATGAGGATACATTCATCGAGCGGGTCTGTTGAAAGCAGTTTGAGGTTTACAAGTTCAACACTTTCCTTCGGGAAAAGCTGTGCTGCGTCAACAAGTATCGAATTAGTCTCGGAATATTCATCGACCGCACTGTATCCAAGTATCACGGAAGAATACTGAAGATATTTATTGGAAGCACGGTTTATGGGGATATTCACCGCAAGTATCAGTGAAAGCGATGAACACATGGTAACAGTGCCCGAGAAAGCTGCAAGTGCCACATATATCTTTTCAACAGCGGTACCCGCATGCTTGTCACATACAAAAGAAAGCAATCCCGTCAGCAGACCTGCGATGAGTATCAGCGGCGCTGATATCTTAGCAAAATCGTCCGAAACATCGGGAGCGTAGCTGTTCTTTATAAAGTCGTCAACGAACTCCGTCTTGCGCATTGCAGCCATGTTCGCATTGCTTGGTACAGCACCTCTGCCGAAATTCACAGCAGTGCTGCTGTCAACGCTTTTGACAGCATATCTGTCAAACTCTCCTGCCACATATCTGAAATTCTTCTCGGCACGCTGGACTATCATCATCTTGCCAAGAGTGTTGAATATAAGACCTACGATAGCCGCAGATATATAAACATGATAATAGCAATCACGTATCGAATCAGGCTCGAACAATGTCGCTATGCCCGCAATGACAGAAATAAAAATACCTACCGCCGCAATCGAATCATTATCAGGTTGGCGTGTGAACATATTTTTCAGTCCCGCCGTCATTATTGTATAGGACACACCAAGTGCCAGCAGCCCCATTATCGTATTTGAAAAAAGAAATGCTGAGGGTGATACTGCACGATCAAAAACTCTGATGACAGGCAGTTCAAGATCGTTGGCAATGGTTATCAGCAAGCTTGAAAGCCCTGTAAATAACAAAACGCACAGTCTCAGGAAAAGATTACTTTTG
>CAMNMO010000098.1 GCA_946544695.1 uncultured Ruminococcus sp.
GGCGGTTTTCTCTCCCCCGCCGTAAGGCAAATGCGTGAACGCATGGTGAGAAAACATCTCAATAAATTTTACTTGTTATACTTCTATCATTAGTGGTGTTTTAAAGGGATAGCCATATAATAATATGGTAAATGCGGGAGCTGCACTTGTGGTGCGGCTCTCTTTTTTTTACAAATGATCGGTTAAAATTTTACTTTTTAATTGACAATGTTGTTATTGTATGGTAGAATATTTAATAAGTTAGAATGGTTAAGTTCTTTTATAGTTTACGACATACAGGTCTTTATTCAGACTTACGGATAAGTCAGACTGTCTGTGTCGTTTGATGTGTATATAATTAAGGTGATAGTATGGATATAAGGTTCAGCTTTTCGGTGATACTGACCGTGATAGCTGTTGCGGTGGGAGTATGCGCAGTGCAGGGGTTCAGGTCACGTAAAGTTATAGGCAGATCGGTGGGGCTGCTGGAGCTTACACTGATACCGCCGATATTGGGCACCCTTATCATTATCGCTTCGAGTGTCGAGCGGCGGACGATGGTGGGCTGCTATATTTACGTTTTAGGTATGGATCTGGCGATGATGATGCTTGTCAATTTCACAAATGAGTATTGCAGGGGACTTGGCAACGGTCGGCAAAAACCAACAGTCATGTATGCCTTGCTGGGAGCAGATGCGTTCCAGCTGATGCTGAATCCCTTCACGGGTCATGCCTTTTCACTTGAAGCTGTTGAGGTTCAGCACAAGCTGTATTACAGGTTCGTTCCCCATTTCGGGCAGGTGCTGCACCGCATCATACTGTATGCCGTGTTCTTCTGCGTTATACTGATATTCCTGCTGGCTTCCGTCAAGGCTGTCAGGATATACCGTGAGCGTTACATGATAATACTGATGACGATGGTGTTCGTGGGCATCTGGCAGACCTTCTATGTGTTCTCACGCAATCCCATTGACCGTTCGATGATAGGCTACGGCGTTTTCGGACTGGCAGTGTATTACTTCTCGCTGCGTTACAGGTCGCTGCGCCTGCTGGACAGAATGCTTTCAAACATAGTTTCCGACATGTCTGAATCGCTGTTCGTTTATGACCCCACAGGCAAGTGTATCTGGGCAAACACACCCGGTCTTGAAATGACAGGTGTCAGTATAAAGGAGACTGAGAAGATATCGGCTGCGCTGAAAGAGATCTTCGGTGAAAGAACTTATGTGAAGGAAAACTGGAACGACAACGTGGTCATAGGCTTAGGCGAAACAGCAAAGTATTATGCTCTGGAGAATCATGCTGTAAATGATGACAGCAAGCACATAGTGGGTTCATTCCTGGTGATACGTGATGAGACTGAGGAACAGATGAAGCTGAAGCGTGAGGTGTATAATTCCACACATGACAGCATGACGGGGCTTTATACGAAACAGCATTTTTACGAATGCATCAGAAAAAAGCTGGATCAGTCGCCCGACACTGAGTATGCTGCCATATTCGTTGATGTCAAGAACTTCAGGATAGTCAACGATGTGTTCAGCACAGCGTTCGGTGACCTTGCCATAAAGCAGATAGCCGAATGGATAAGGCATGACATGAACGAGAAGTGTGTTTACGGCAGACTGGCGGGGGATACCTTCGGGGTGTTCCTGCCCAACGAACAGTTCAAGCAGTCAAAAGCCAAGATAGAGGACGACCTTGTGAACTTCATCGTCACTGACGGCGAGAGGGAACATCATCTGCTGATACATCTGGGCGTGTATGAATCGGTGGACAAGAACATTGATGTATCAGTTATGTTTGACAGGGCACACCTTGCGCTGGGCGATATCGATGATGACTACAACAAGCACATAGCTTACTATGACAACAAGCTGCGTGACAGGATACTGTGGGAACAGCAGATGTCGGCAGGTCTGCGTGAGGCGATAGAGACAAAGGCGATAAGACCGTATCTCCAGCCCATAGCCGACAGGGAAGGCAGGGTGGTCGGTGCGGAAGCGCTTGCAAGGTGGCTGCACCCCGAACACGGCTTTATGTCACCCGGAATGTTCATACCCGTGTTTGAACGCAACGGCATGATAACTGAGGTGGACAGGGCAATGTGGCGTGACGCCTGCGAGATACTTTCAAGCTGGACGGGCAGCCATGATGACCTGTTCATATCGGTGAATATCTCGCCTAAGGATTTCTACTTCATAGATGTGGTATCCGAGATAAAGGCGCTTGTGGAGGAATACGGCATATCGCCCGAAAGACTGCGCATCGAGATAACTGAAACGGTCATGATGAACGACCCCGAAGAAAAGATGAAGATACTGGATAGTTTCAGGCGTTCGGGCTTTATCGTTGAGATGGACGATTTCGGCAGCGGCTATTCGTCGCTTAGTCTGCTGAAGGACATGCCTGTCGATGTGCTGAAGATAGACATGCGCTTCCTGTCATCATCGGGCAGCGTGGAAAAGGCTAAGACCATCGTCAAGAACATAATCAAGCTTGCTGAGGACCTTGAGATAACCTCGCTTACTGAGGGCGTTGAGACGAGGAAACAGTATGACATTCTTTCGGATATGGGGTGCAGGCTGTTTCAGGGCTATTATTTTGCAAAGCCCATGCCGCAGGACGAATTTGAAAGGTTCGCATTCACTGACAGCGCAAAAGCATAAAACAAGGCTGCACAGGTCATTCTGTGCAGCCTTTTGTGTTTTAAGAAACTATCCTGTTCTTGCCGCTGTGCTTGCCGTCATACAGCTTGCTGTCAACGGTCTGTATCCATTTGTCGATGCTTTGTCCGTCCTGTCTTTTTGCCATGCCTGCGGTTATGGTGACAGTTATCTCGCTTTCCTCAAAGCTTATCTTTTCGCCTGCAATGTCTGAGCGCAGATCTTCCATAAGCTTTTCGGGGTCTGAGACAGATCTCGGTATCAGTATCAGGAATTCCTCGCCGCCCCACCGTGACACCGTGCAGCCGCTGCACACCGACTTCATTTTTTCCGAGACTTTTTCAAGCACCAGGTCACCTGCGTTGTGCCCGTAAAAGTCGTTTATCTTCTTGAAGTCGTCTATATCAGCCATTGCAAGGCAGGCGCTGTTGTAATCAGTGTTCATCTTATCGAGGCAGCTTATCATGTAGTGACGGTTGTAAAGTCCTGTCAGGCGGTCTACCATAGCTATCTCGTTGAGTTTCTCCTCCGAACTGATTATGGCATGTATAAGGTAATTGGTGTAGAATATCAGAAAACCCAGAACACTTACGGAGTTCATCAGCCAGAATATCGCAGCATATTTCTGTTCTCTTTCATATACGGGACCGAAGTAGGTGACATAAGCCGTACTCATCACCGCCAGCGCAGCCATACCGAGACTGAAATACAAAGCTTTGATATGTTTGGAATGTATCTTGTAACCCATGTATTCAGTGATGAATGAAATGGGTATCACAGAAAAGCAGTAAAGGTGGAATCCGTAGCTGTGCCCCAGACAGACTGTGGTGACACACATGTAAAGCGTCAGCCAGGTAAATATCAGGCGCACGTAAGTCAGCAGCTTTTCTTTGTGTATCAGGAAGAATCCAACGATATATACCATAATGGTTGGTATGCTGAAATATACAAGGAACGTGACATCGCTCATGATAAAGAATGCCATCAGTCCCAAGACCAGCACCAGTATCACTGCGTTGACTGCAAAAGATATCTTTTTTATCTTTTTAAGGTCCATTGATCTTCCCCCTTTCAGTGACACAGTTATCATTTTATAAATTATATCACAATATCCTGCGGATTGCAACATAAATAATAAAATAATATTAATATGGTTATCCCGCTGACACATCACACTAAACAGCCTTTCGGCGGGGGAAACAATACACAACCAAATTGGGATTATACAGATATAAGTATCGTGTTGTATCGTTTCCGTCGCCGTATCTTATTTAACAAGGCAGCATTGCAAAAAAAGCCGTCCCACGGGTAAACGGGACGGCTTTGTTAGAAAGGCGGGAGGATATCGTCTCAGCGCCTTTCATCCTTAAAGGATAATATGAGAATAGTGGAGAAAGCTTATTCTTTGACTGCACCCGATACCAGACCACTGTAAATATATTTCTGCAAAAACAGGAATATCAGCAGTGTCGGTATGATGCAGAGGATTATGCCCGCAAACACAACTTCCCACTGTATCTTGGTGGAACTTATGTACTTGTACAGCACCGTCGATACCACCAGCAGGCGTTCGTCCTGCATGTACAGCTGAGGGGTGTAGAAATCGTTGTAGATGCTGACGAATTTGATTATCAGCACTGTTGCGATGGCAGGTTTAAGGTTTGGCAGAATTATCGAGAAATATATCCTGGGATAAGATGCACCGTCCATGATGCCGCTTTCGTCCAGTGATACGGGTATCTGCCCGAGAAACTGCATGAATATGTATATCGAGATTATGTCGGTGCCCACATAGAGTATGATGGGGGCAGCCATTGTGTTATAAAGACCTATCTTGCTGATTATCTGGAACACCGTTACCTGCATGGAAATGTTTGGCAGCAGTGTGGCAAGCAGGAAAGCGCCTTTTATCAGGCGGGTCATCTTGCTGTCAAAGCGCTGTATGATGAATGCTGTCATAGTGCCTGTCATTATCGTGCCCGCACAGGATATCACTATCATCAGCAGCGTGTTCACAAGACCACGCATGACCTTGCCCTCGAAAAATGCGGTCTTGAAATTATCGAGCGCAAATGACTCGGGCAGCTGGAACACGCCTGTATTTGCAAATTCCTTGCCGTCCTTGAATGCACCCAGCAGTATGACAGCTATGGGTATCAGCACCATAAGGCAGCCGCCTATAAGCACGGCATAAGACAGTATCTTTATGACTATCTGCGAGATGTATACAGGCTTTTTCTGTTTTTCACCGTTCATCAGGCTGCCTCCTTTTTGCTGTTCTTTGCCGGCTTTTCATCGCCCTCACGGAAGAAGTATTTCTGTATCAGTGTCACCACTATGATTATCACCAGCAGCACCACAGCCATCGCACAGGCAAGTCCCACCTGTTTTTTCTTGAAGGCAGTCTCGATGGTCTTTATTACGAAGGTCGAACTGCCGTAGTTGCCGCCCGTGATGATGTAGGGTATCTCAAATACCGAGATAGCGCCCTTTACCGCCAGTATCAGCTGAAGCGATACTATGGGCTTTATGCACGGGAAAACTATGTACCGAAACTGCTGCCAGGGATTTGCGCCGTCAAGGTCGGACGCCTCGTAAAGATCGGGGCTGATGGACTGTATCGCACCTATATACATTATTATATCAAATCCTATGTAACGCCAGATGGATACGAACACCAGGCAGCAGTTTACCAGGAATGTGTTCGACGGGTCAAACCAGCGCACAGGTTCTGCGCCGAAAAGCATAAGCACGCTGTTGAGGGTGCCCTCCTGCGTAAGCGGGGGATTGCCCTTTGTGAAAAATCTCAGGAAGATTATGCTGACAGCCACACCGTTCATAAGGTACGGGAAGAACAGCACGCCCTTGAAAAAGCCCTTTGCCCTGATCTTTGAACAGAGTATGGAAGCCACCAGCAGTGCGATGATCTGCTGAACGAATGAACCTGCCAGATAGTACAGGCTGTTTTTGAAGGTTATGAAATAGTCGGGGTCGCTGAATATCTTCCTGTAATTATCGAACCCGACGAACTTCGGGTCAACACCGAACTGGTCACGTTCCTGAAAGCTGTAACCTATCATGTTCACGGCAGGTAAAAAGGTGAACAGAAGCAGCAGTGCCAGCGGTATTATCAGGAAAAGTATGGAAACATACAGCTTCTGACCCTCATAAGTGCGCAGCCACTGCCTGAAGCTGATGTTTTTTCCGTCTTTGGTAGTCATTGGTCTCTCCTTATTAAAACTCAGCAGCGGTCGGTCGGCGTGACCGAACGCTGCATCGTGGAATGTGTGTATCTGTGTTTTATCCGAGTATCTCGTCTCTTGCAGCAGCCCACTTTTCGTTCTCGGCAGCGATTATCGCCTTGAACTCGTCCTCGCCCTTGCCTGCGAAAGCGGCTTCTGCCAGCTTGATCTTGAAGTTGTCTGTGTCGCCGTTCGATACGCCCACGCCTGACTTGGTGTCTATCTCATCGAACTTGCCCACCAGTTCATCGGGGGTGGAAGCCTTCTCGAAGAACTCAACATCGTTGAACTCTGAGAGGTTCTCGGGCAGTGCGGAATCCTTCCTGGCGGGTATCATGCCTTCCTTCTCAGCGAAGCCTGATTCGCCCACGAACCACATAACGTACTTCTTTGCAAGGTCGGTGTTGTCGCTGTGCTTGCTGACACCTACGCAGTAGTCAGAAGCTGTCTCAGCGTGCTGCTTGCCGTCGGGTGCGGTGAAGGGTACGGGCATGTAGCCGATATCATCGGGGTTTTCAGCCTGTTCCTGGAACTGTGCTATCGCCCATGAACCCATTACCATAGTGCCTATCTTGCCTTCGCCCATCCATACCTTTGATGACTCCCATTCGGTGGTCATGTGGTCCTCCTCGATAACGGAAGGTGTGCTGAACAGGTCGAACATAAGCTTGTAAACAGGGTAGTAACCGCCGTCCTCAGCGAACAGGTCAAGCTTGTCGGTCAGCAGCTTGTTCTCATACTCAGGGTCGCCTGTTGCGGAAAGCACAAGGCTTTGCCACTGTGTGATGGTCCAGCTTGCATCGGCATACTGTGTGTAATAGGGGATAGCGTCTGTGTTGTCAGCTATCAGCTGAAGGTCTGCCAGGAACTCATCGGGGGTCTTGGGGGTGCTTGTTATGCCCGCATCGCTCCAGACCTTCTTGTTGTAAAGCACACCAACTGCGTTTCCGCCGTAAGCTATGCCGTAGACATTTTTGTCAGCGTCCATCTTCCTGTCAGCCCAGCGGTAAGTCTCGCTGAGTTCGTCATAAGTGCCCAGCGGTTCAAAGAAATTGCCAAGATCCTTCAGTTCAACGTCATCGGGTATCATCAGCACGTCACCGTAATCATCTGTGCCCATTCTTGTGGCGATGGTGCCTGTGTAGTCCTGATAAGCCACATATTGTACATCGCAGTTGTTAGCTTCCTCAAAAGCCTTTGTCATTTCATCGAGGCTGCCGTCATCGACACGGTCGGTACGGTGGGTAACTACCTCCAGTACGGGCTTGCCGTCAGCGGACTTCTTGTCGCTCTTATCGGAACCGCTGCTGCCCTCTGTCTGTGTGCCGCAGCCTGCAAAAGCTGCCATTACGCTCATTGAGACTACGCCTGCCAGCAATGCTGACATTATCTTCTTCTTGTTCATAGTGATATCCTCCATTCACTTATAGATTAAAATTAATCACTTATTGGGTTTAATTTTCTTTAAACAAAGTATATCACCGACTTAATACTTAGTCAATACTTATGATAAAATTATTATAGAGTCAAATTAAATTTTGTTGCACGAGCTAATTAAATTATACTCAAACTGTAAGTTTTGCACAAAAGATGTATTCGTTTACAGGTATTTTACATAAAACGCCGCAAAAAAAGAGCACCGCCCAAGCGATGCTCCTGATAATATATATTAAACGACAAAGATTTTCTGACATATCCTGCTCACAGCAGCCAAGACGACGGCAGCTGTAAGCAGTTTATGTCGAAAATCTAATGTCGTTTACTATACCTGTTTAAATTTTCCTTGCGCTTTCTTTAATGATAAGTTCGCCGCTTATCTTCACATTCATCTTTTCACTGTCGGGTGAAGCTATCCTGTGCAGCAGCACCTTTACGGTCTCATCAGCCATTCTTTCGGAATTCACGTTTATCGTGGTGATCGAGGGCTTTGATACCTCAGATATAAGGTAGTTGTCGTAGCCCACCACAGATATGTCATCAGGCACCTTGATGCCCAGTTCCTCCAGCTGCCTTATGGTGTGGAAAGCCGCTTCATCGCAGTTGCACACAAATGCGGTCGGCAGTTTTTCGGGGAATGCGATCTTTATGAAATCATTGCTGTCACGGTCGTCCAGCGTCCATTCCTGCCTGACTTCAAGCCCGTTGTCTATCATCGCCTTCATGTAGCCCATGTACCTGTCGAATATACTGCTTGTCGCCTTGACAGTGCCGATATAGCCGATATCCCTGTGACCCAGTTCGCACAGGTATGAGGTCAGTTCATATCCGCCGCCGTAGCCGTCAGTGGTCACCGAATCAAGTTCCAGCCCGTGTATATAGTAATCCAGCAGCACCAGATTAGGCATGTTGCGCACCAGTTCTGCCGCATATTCACGGCTGAGCTGTCCCAGTGACACCACCGATGATGCGGTGCCGTCCATGACCAGTCTGGGCATTGCCAGCTTATCCTCATTCTCCTGCGATATCTGTTCGATAAGGCAGTAATATCCCTCACTGCTGAATCGCTTGACCAGATCGTTGTAAAGCGCCCAGTAGAATGATCCGTTGGGGTTCATGAACTTTTCGGGTATCACCACCCCCACGATGTGGTTGTTCTTTATGTTTGCCGCCCGTGAGGAAACATATCCCATTTCCTCAGCCGCCGCCTTGATCTTTCTGCGCAGTTCATCGCTGACGCCTTTTTTGTCAGTCAGCGCCTTCGAGACTGTAACTATGCTCGTATCACAAGCTTTTGCTATGTCTCCGAGAGTAACACCTTTAGCCGTAGCCATCACCTCTTTTGACCTTTTTCACGCTTTAATTATATCATGATAACCCGAATTAGTCAATAGAGTTATTTATCAGAACACGGAGATCAATTTTTGCATAATACAAAGGTTTGAACATACATTACGGCTGTAAAATATGGGGGAGAATACACAAAATACAGCTTTGTTTTGTCAAAATTGATTTCCGTGTTATCAGAACCATATTATGTGTGCCTAAAAAAGGGGCTCACGTTAATACATGAGCCGCTTTTGCAGTTATTAAGGAGTGCAGTAGCAAACAGAATAAACAGTGGTGGTGTTGTTCTTGCAGCTTGCAT
>CAMNMO010000099.1 GCA_946544695.1 uncultured Ruminococcus sp.
ATTTTTGGCAAGAATTGTTCAATAAAGCGCCATTTGGCGCAAAAATTTGTCTTGACTTTGAATTTGTATCGTGGTATAATTTTGTTGAAGGTAAGCATTTTTCTTTGCTGCCAACGCTAATTACGGAGATGATCTGATGATTAACAACCGAAAAACTATCGCCGTATTCATGAACCAGGTCACGACCGGTTACCGCAGACCGTTCTGCGAATCAGTTAATGCCACAGCAACTGCGCTGGGGTATAATGTTGTGTTCTTCAACTTCATGGGCTTGATCGGCGGAAAACACCGTGATTACGGTGAATATGAATATAAGTTCGCTGATGTTATCCCATACGGCGAGTTTGCGGGGATCATCTTCGATGAGGAAAGCTTCAACATTGACGGCATGGTCGAACGGCTGGTCGAACAGATGAAGAAGAAGGCTAAATGTCCTGTCGTCAGCGCAAGCAGCTACATGGAGGACTTCTATAATATCGTATTTGACGATACTTCGGGTATCGAACTGATGGTGCAGCATCTGTTTGATGTGCACGGCTGCCGCAAGATAGGCTTCATGTCGGGTCCTTTCTACCACCCCGATGCCATACGCAGGCTTGAAGCTTTCAGGAACATCATGAAAAAGCTGGGTCTGCCCGAGGAGGGTTCGGGCATATTCGAGGGCAACTTCTGGTTCGGCAAAAGCGAAGAAGCGGCAGATTTCTTCCTTTCACCTGACAGGGAAAGACCCGAGGCGATAGTCTGTGCGAACGACTATATGATGATGGGACTGTACAAATCGTTGAAAAAACGAGGTGTGCGTGTGCCCGAGGATATCATTCTCACGGGCTTTGACGGCACTGATGAGGGTCAGGCTTTCATTCCCCGTGCCACTACTGTTGACCGCAAGCGTGAAAAGGTTGCAGAAGAAGCAGTCAAGCTGATAGATGCCGTATGCAGGGGCGAGGAAGTTCCCAAACTCATCACCATAAAGGCAAGCCTTATCGTGGCGAACACCTGCGGCTGCAAGGGCATTGACTACAAGGCAGAGGTGGAAAGGATCAACCACAGCACCGAACAGAACAGGACAGTCACCTATTATCTGGGTGACGTTATTGCTGCAACGCTGAAAATGAACATCGTCCGCAGCATAGGCGACCTGGAAAAGACCTTCCGTGACCACGCTGTCAACTTCGGAGGTTACCGCAGCTTCACCCTGATGACATACGTTGACGACAGCGGCAAGACTTCGCTGGAAAAGGGCATGGTCATGCCGACCGACAAGGTGTACCCCGCCATGCTGGTTGACCGCTGGGGCGATTTTGAGGGCTGTGAAAGGCGTACCATATCCACCACGGAATTCCTGCCGATGGAGAAGGACAATGAACCTAAGATGATATATGTCACCAGCATGCACTGCGGCGACAGATGCTTCGGTTACAGTTCGATAGCCATGACGGGAGAAGGGGTGTTCAACGAGTTTTTCAACGTCTGGATAGCCACCCTTGCAGTGGCGCTCGAATCGCTGCTGAGAAGCAATAATATCCAGGAACTTATAAGCAGCCTTGAGGACACAAGTGTGCGTGACGGACTGACGGGTCTTTATAACCGACGTGGATTTGAAACACGTTCGGCTGAGGCTGCAAGGCGCATGCACAGGGACGAGATGGCAGGTGCAATGGTCATCGACATGGACGGTCTTAAAAAGATAAACGACCACTACGGCCACGCTGAGGGCGATTTCGCCATACGCAAGCTTGCCGAGATAATAGGCAGCTGTTCGGCAGGCGGCAAGATAGCGGGAAGAACTGGCGGTGACGAATTCTATGTATTCGTGCCCTGCTGCAATGAGTCCATCATAGAAAGCTTCCGCAATGACCTGACCAACAAGCTGATACGCTTCAACAAGTCAGGCGAAAAGCCTTACCTGCTTGATGCAAGCTTCGGTGCATACCTGCATGAGATAGGTCCTGCCTGCGACGTTGAAGAACTTCTCAGGACGGCTGATGAACGCATGTATGAGGTCAAGCAGAAGAAAAAGAACAGGATAGCTGCTGCGAACCTGTGATACAGTATAAAAACAACAAAGCCACAGCATAAAGGCATGCGCCGAATGCTGCGGCTTTTTATTTTGCGGCATGCCGCCATAAAGCCAAAACAGGCAGCACACCCTCACGATGTGCTGCCTGTTTTGTTTTGTTATGGTCAAGAAGTTTTTAAAGCTTGTTATTTAACAGTAACTGTGAAAGCCCTGCTTGATATCTTGGAGGTATCCCATTTGCCGTTGACTTTCGCACAGATGACCATCTCGTACTTGCTGCCCGCCTTCAGCTTGGGCGATGTGAAGCTCAGTGTCTTAGCATCAGTGTATGCCTGCACCTTCCACTTGCCTGCAATCTTTACAGCTATGCCGTACTTTGTCGCACCCTCAACAGCTGTCCAGTTCACCTTGAACTTATGATACTTCTCGCTGTAGTCGATGGACGTTACCTTAGGATACGAAACTGCTGCTGCCTTGTTGGGTGTAACTGTTATGGCATTATCGGTATCCATCTTCCATTCGCCGTTTACCATCGGCGCAACAGATACCTGATATTCAGTGCCTGCCTTCAGGTCTTTGAGTACATAAGTGATGTCGCTGCTCTCAGCAAGCAGTTTCCATTCGCCGTTCTCAAGCCCAAACACGCCGTACTTCTCGGAACCGTCAACTGCTGTCCAGCTGAGTGTCACGCTGCCGTCACCTGGTGTGTAGCTGACTGTTGTGCTGTAATCAGGCTCAGGTGTGGGCGGCTGAGGCTCTGCATTCTTTCCGCCGTCGAGGTTGCTGCCTTCGGTGGCTGCATAGTTCGCATAGAAATCATTCAGCGATATGCCGTCCTTACCCAGTGCCACCTGATGGTCAAGTCCTATGAATTTCTTTGAAGTCTGTGTCTTCCAGATAGCAGGATAATAGTATGTATCATACTTATCCTGATCCCAGTTGATTATGGTCTGTGCATTTATGTTGCCGTCAGCACCTCTGGTCACGCTGAACTGTATGTCCTTCCACAGTCCGCCCGTGTCGCCCGAGTCATCGTTCAGGCACCAGAAGGTGTGGTTGACATGGTTCTTTATCATGTAGTCACGCAGCAATCCCAGCCACTTCTCGTTGTCGCCGTCGTCAAGTCTGCCGCCCCATTCGCCTATCAGCAGGGGGTACATATCTTCTTCAACAAGGTATGCCCATGTATCACGCCAGTAGTCATCAAGCAGTGTCTCCTCAGTGAAGTCCTTATGGAACCAGGGCTGGTCACTTACAACAGGGCCGTAGTCATGCGGTGAATAAACTATCTGACCTGTGCCTGCATCGGGGGTCACGGGGTATTTTCTGACACCTCTCAGGTTGCCGCCCCACCATGCGCCGTGTCCTTCAAAGCCCTCGACACCTTCGATGAGTATAAGTGCATTGTGGTTCTTTTCGAGGATAGCGTCAGCGCAGTCCTCAGCAGCCTTCTTCCAGTTGTTGGGCGCATCGGAATCGTCCCATATAGCATCAACAGGGCCGCCGCCGTAAACGCTGTGCGGCTCATTTTTCAGGTCGAAGCCTATGAGGGTATCATCGTTCTTATACTGGTCTGCACACCATGCCAGTGTCTCTATCCACAGGTCGGTGGTGACTTCCACATTCTTGCCGTCACGTCCCTCAAAACTCTTGCCGTACCATATACCGTAGTTATGACCTGAGTTGTTGGAGTCGGGGCTGTGTATGTCGATAAAGCACTTAACGCCGTACTTCTTGCACTTGGCAAGCAGCACATCAAAGGTCTGGCGGCTGTTTGCCACAGAACCGTCAGCGTTGATAAGGTCAACATTTATGGGATAGTTAGGGTCATCATTTGGGTTGACGCTTGATATCGGGTCGGGGTCGCCTATCATCCAGTTATAAAGAAGTTCTGTCGATACAGGCAGACGCAGCACGTTGACACCGTGGTCTGCGATATCCTTGACCATATCGTCGATATCACCGCTCCACAGATAGTGGGGCACGCACTCGGTACAGTTAAAGCCGAACCAGTTCGCACCTGTCAGCCATACCTCATTGCCGTTACGGTCGTAAAGCCTGCTGCCCTCTGCATGCAGCCAGTCATCGTTGCAGTCATCAACTGCCGATGCATTAGCCGCACTCGATGTCATGACAGCCGTAAAGCCAGGCACAGCGCCCGAAACTGTCAGCGCTGCAATAGTTGCCGCAGCTGTCATCGTCCTGAAAAATCTTTTCATAAAAATACTCCCTCCTAAAAAATACCTTTCCCTCCTGTGCCGGACACCGCAGTGTACAGCACATGCTTTGGTATCATACCGCAATTATTGTAACACCTGTGCACAGAAAAGTCAATGTAGATATTGTAAACATTAAATAGAAATTATAACAAAAGGTTGATAACTTTTAAGTAGAATATCCCTGCCGCAAAAAAATCGGAGCTGTCATAAAAACAGCTCCGTATATATGGATAAAATATTCTCTTGCCAAAAGGCAACGGCACTTCCGCTGATTTATAGCAAACGACTTTTTCACCTGTATATAGGGGAGATGTTATCGGATATATGTCGTCGGTATAATTGCGGCATCATTGGAAGTGCCTGTGTTTGGAGAAGAAACGAGGAACTCGTTATCAGCATAAACGACTTTCGGCAGTCTGCCTGTGCCCGATCGGATATTGTGCTTTTGCGGTTTGTCGGCACAGTCAGGCTTGCCTTCGCCGTTTGTACACCTGCGGCATATCAGTCCCGTTCCTGATCGGAAAAGATATGCCGTAAGCTTTGGCAGCACCGTGTGGTAAGTCAGTGCTGCCGATATATAAAAGGTAGGATGAAGTGAAAATCTGAATTCAGTCAGTGTCGTTGTCAGTCTGCCAGAGACTTAACGCCCTTTACGTGTGCTGCAACTTTGGAAAGGTCGGTAACAGTGATGCTGCCGTCCTCATCAACATCGGCATTTTCAAAGAATTCTTCATCGATCTCCTTTATGCCCTTGACGTTTGCAGCTACTGCGGATACGTCGGATACATCAACGGTGTTGCTGCCGTTGCTGTCGCCAAGCATATCAGCCTTGTTGTCGTTATATTCATTTATTGCATCTATGATAGCGTCGAGATCACGGGAGAAACTTTGGGTCTCATCGTATCCTGTCACATCCTCGCCGTCAGTTACAGTTTCATCTTCTGCATATTTTATTGAGGGGTGTGCCAGTGTGTAGTAGTTCATGATAAGACCTGTGGTATCGTCGATATCCTCTGTTGCCTTGAATGCCAGCTTGCAGATATTGTGTGTGCCAGCCTTGAGGGTGTCCATATCAACATCGGAAAAATCAACGTCGAAGTCATCGTCGCCGAAATCTTCATCATCGGTAACAGTCTCATCAAGGATAGCTTCCTCATCGATATCCCACAGTTTCAGGAAATCATACACACCTACGAAGCTGTAATCATGGCCATCGGGGAATTCTTCCTCATCTATGTCCTCAGCGAAGGACAGATCAAACTCGAAGTCGTTGGGGATAGAGAAGTTGTCCTCGCCCACATAGTGGTCATACTCCAGCTTGTCGGAAAACAGCAGCGATGACTGGAAAGCATTCAGGTCAGCGTAGTTTATTATGTCAACATCGTAAGTGATGATATCGCCCTTCTTTGCAGATGAAACATCAGGTGTGTAGCAGAAATCAAGATCCTCAAAGCTGATCTCGGGAGCAACGAAGTAAGAGATGATGCCTTCCGCTTCGCACTCCTCAAGATACTTGTCGTAGTCCTTTACGGTATCTTCCTTGACCTTCTTCACTTTCAGGTCGCCCTCGACGCCGTTTGTCTTTACTACAACAGTACCGAGCTTAACGGTCTTGCTGCCGTCAACTGTCTTGCCGTCCATATCGTGAGCCTTGAATTCCATCTTCTTGGAGAATGACAGTTCGTCAAAGCCCAGTTCGGAACTCAGACGATCCTCCTTGATCTGGAAGTCTACCAGGTCCATTCCCTTGGGCATATCCAGCCTGAAGCTTACGCCGTTCGCAGCATTCTGCTGAGAATAAACGATATCGTACTTCTTGTAGCTGCCGTCCCTGATAACATCATCTCTGCTTACCAGTTCAACAGCGGGTGCTGCCTTTTCAGCATTGTTGTCTGCACTTGCAGGCACCATAACGCCTGCTGCCATTGTCATTGCTGCTGCAAAAGCAGCCAGTCTCTTAAAACTACACATTTCTGATTCCTCCATAACAATATATTACCTTGTTGCTTTTCTTTTGTATCTCCCGATCTTTGTTCTAACGCTTATAGTTTTTCTGTCAGCCGTTCCGCTTCACCGCACAGCCGTAAAGCGCTTACCTCTCCAAAGGTGACTGTACGGCGGGCAGAACTGTCTGTTATCTTGTATTATATTCCGGAACTTACATTACTTAGATACCCGAGACAGCAAAAAGGTTTTAAATTTATTTGTAAACAGTTTATGAACATCAAAAACCACCGAAAACACGCACTTTCGGCGCATGATTTTTTTTAAACCATTCATTTTCACCCGCTTTTTTAAGACGTTCGTGCAAAAACTATTATGGATATCCCTTTATTACACCGACCGAAAAAGTGTATATGTCCGCCGCCCCCGAAAAAAATATACCCCGAAACAGCAGCTGACCGTTTCGGGGTATCTGTTATTCTTTTCACTTTCACCGACCGCATCGGGATAAGTCAGAAAATTTATGACGCTTATTATATCATCAGTACAATAAATATTCAAGATCGGTGGGCAGTTCATCGTACTCGGACTCGTCATACATGTCAAGCGATCCTTCTTCACTCGTATCCATGAAAGTATCCATATCTCCGTAAGCTGCCATTATCTCTTCCTGCATCATCTGGTCTCTTAACAGTGTGTATGTTTCCTCATCCTTTGCCGCCTTGAGGTCAGACTCTCCTGCCACGCTTACAGGCTTCAGCTTCACATCAAGCTTATCGTCGGTCAGGATATCTCCGTCTTTAGTGACGTTGCAGATCAATTCATCCATCGTTATTTTCGTGTTGTTTTCGTTTGCGCCATCCTTGACCCTCAACAGCACAGAACCTATAACAAGCCCTTCGGTATCGACAGTTGAATAGTTCGTGACAGTGGAATCATAACCCACGAAGGTCACATCATTTTTCTTGTCAAATATTTCTTTATTTTCTTCGGTATTAAAGGTGCACCCAAAGTCATCGAAGCCCACATTCAGCCTGAGAGTCTGCCTGTTTGGTACAAACCCGACATACTCGTAGCCTTCGGGTATATCAAAGCCGAACTGAATGCTGTTGGTATCCGCCCTGTTGTTATAGGTGATATCATACATCACCACATCGCCCGCCTTAGCAGAGAACGCTTCATTGCCGCTGCCGAAGGAAAGAATGTCGGGCTGCTGCGCAACTGCCGTGACGGCGGCGTTGCCTGTGTTGTTATTATTTCCGCCCTGACCACGTACTGCGGTATTTGCAGGTACAGTCTGCTGCGGAAGATATGCTGTATTTTGCGAAGTATCATCACGCACGTTCTCTGTCAGGGTCACCTCATCGGCTGTCTCGTCCTCGCTGCTGTCAGATATGACCTTTTCAGGCACGTCTTTTTTCGTAACGCTCTTTTCGTCGGTGCGGCTGCTGTCAGTCTCTGTCCTTGAATACTCGGGACGGTTGTCCATTGAGTCACGGTCGATAACAGGCTGACCTTTCTTCATGCCATGCATTATAGCAAGACCGGTCCCGCCCACCACAAGTGCACAGGCAGCTGCGATAGCCTTGCTTGAAAAAGTGCTGAATACTCTGGGGGCTATGTGGTCTGTCCTGACCTTTATCCTGTCATCAACAGCCCTGAACATGGCAGATACAGGCGCTGCACAAAGCACCACGCCCTTTGACTGGAGTTCGCCTATCATCTTGCGCAGGTGGTTCTTTGCCTGATGTATCCTGGATTTGACGGTGTTTACAGATGCACCTGTCAGCTGGGATATCTGTTCCAGAGTTTTGTCCCTGTGATAAAAAAGGTATACCGCTTCACGCTGTGATTCGTTGAGCGAGTTTATCATTTCAGCCAGTATATCCTTTGTTTCCTCGCTTTCGGCGTAATCTTCGGGCAGCATTATCATGTCGTCATTTATCTCTGCCGAATGCTGCATTGCCAGTTCAAGGCCGTCATTTGCATTATCTTCCTCATCATCGCCAAGCAGTTCGACTCTCTGGTGGCGGCTCTCTTTTCTGCCCATTGCATAGAACTTGTTCTTTGCAATGGTGTGCAGCCACGCAGACATACCGCTCTCGTTTTTAAGGTCCTGTATGTGCTTCATGGCTTCAAGGAAAGTCTCAGATACCAGATCCTCAGCGTCCTGCGGCTTAGCACCCAGCTTTACCAGAAAATAGTATATCTTATCTCTGTATGTACGATAGATAGCATCAAACGCAGCCTTGTCACCCTCTGCTGCAAGCTTTATAGTTTCATTATCTATAATGTTACTGCGTTCCACCGATATCACTCCTCATCGTCTTATCCTGTTTGTTGTTCTCCGGATACTTTTTGTTAAGATCATCAAGCATGCCCCTCTTTGACATGTGTTCGAGGATCTTTTTTATCAACTGTTTAAATGTCATATTGACCTCATCTCCTTTTGAAGAAAAAACACTTTCTCATGAGTATTTATTACTTAGATGCTTCAAACATTCAAAAGGTTTTAAGATCTGAAAAATTTTTTTATTTTTTTTGAAAATATCTCAGCACGCACGGACATTGCGGTAAACACAGCATTTTAAGCCGTCGTCCGCACGATTATTTTTACCATTATACCACATTTGCTTTGAACATTCAATAGCGCTGTTGCTGTATTCACGGAAATCAATTTTTGCATAATACAAAAGTTTGAACATGCATTACGGCTGTAA